>JAUIKB010000723.1 GCA_030430975.1 Polyangia bacterium | reverse complement strand
TAAGCTCGCCGCGGCGCTCGCCTACGTGGGGCTGGCGAATCTGGACCGTGTAACCATCGTCGGCATCAACGACGGTGTCGTATCGCGCATGCCGACGACCCGCGGCAAGGGGCGGATCTTCCGCATCTTCAACTTCCTACAGTCACTGGAACCCGACGGCACGACCGACCTGCGCGAAGGCATGAAGACATTCGTGGCGCAGCACAAGCGGCGCGGGCTCGCCGTGCTGATCAGCGATCTGTACGATCATCAAGGGTTCGAGGGCGGCATCAACGTGCTGCGGTTCAACAAGTTTGAACCATTTGTGCTGCACATCATCGACCCGACCGAGGCGGAGCCCGAACTAAAGGGCGACGTGCGACTGTACGATTGCG
The DNA here is from genome assembly GCA_030430975.1 of Polyangia bacterium. Lineage (GTDB taxonomy): Bacteria > Myxococcota_A > Polyangia > Polyangiales > Polyangiaceae > JAUIKB01. Next base: position 3,678 of record JAUIKB010000723.1, on the reverse strand, counting down.
AAACCGGTGAAGAACGCGAGGTCACGATCACGGCGAAAGTCTTGGAGAAGATGAAGGTGGCGTGGGCGGAGTATCAGGACGAAATCGAATCGTTCTGTACCGGTCGTCAGGTGCCGTACTTCGCGGCTGACGTCACAACCGAGTTCGACGAGCTCGTCCTGAGAGTGTTCCGACGCGGAGGCTTTCTGCGCTGATGTTTTTCTCCGGGCTACCTTTTACCACACTGGTAACAATCGCTGGCGTAGTCGGCGGATTGACGGTGCTGCTTTATATCCTCAAGCTGCGTCGCCGACCCATCCCGGTGCCGTTCTCGCATATCTGGGAGCGCATTCTCAAAGACAAGGAGGCGACCAACCTCTTTTCGCAGCTAAAGCGGTTGCTCTCGTTGCTGTTGCAGCTCGCGCTGATCGCGGCACTGATCGCGGCGCTCGGCGACCCACGACTGTCCCGGAACCTGATCGAGGGCCGCAACGTCGTGGTGCTCGTCGACTCGAGCGCCTCGATGAAGTCCACGGACGCCACCCCAACTCGGTTTGAACACGCCCGCGAGCGACTGCGCAAGATGGTCAAGGGGCTCGGTGGGTCCGACCGCATGCTGGTGGCGCAGATGGACTCGTCGTCCACGCCGCTATCGACGATGACGGGCGAGATCGCCGACCTGGAGCGAGCGGTTGACCAGCTCGAGGCGTCAGACACGCGGGCCGACTTTCGTCGCGGGCTCGAATTCGCGCTCGACGCTCTGGAAGGACTCTCGAAACCCGAGATCATCGTCCTCAGCGACGGTGCGTTCGGTGATGTCGAAAAGCTCACCGCCGGCGTCGATCTCGGCGACATCAAACTGAGCTACGAAAAGATCGGTGACAGCGACCGCAACGTCGCGATCACCGGCTTTTCAGTGCGCCGTTATCCACTGGATAAATCACGCTACGAGGTGATGCTCGAGCTGACGAACACCAACGAAGACCCAGCGGACGTCGAGCTGACGCTGCTGGGCGACGGTCAGATCGTCGACATCACCCGCCTCAAGCTCGGACCCAATGAAGTCCTGCCGCGGTTCTACAAAGACCTGGCCGGCGCCAACCGCACCCTTGAGGCCACCATCAAGCTCACGGCGGGCAAGCCCGACGTGCTGCCCGCTGACAACCACGCCTATGCACTGATGCCCGAGCGCGTGCGGTCCCGGGTGCTGGTCGTCACGCCCGGTAACACGTACCTCGAAGCCGCCCTCTTGCTGGACGACTACCTAGACGTCACCACACTATCGCCGAAGAAGTACCCGCCGCCCGACAGCTACGACGTCACGATCTACGACGAGGTCGCGCCTCCCCACGAGGGACGCACCGGTGCGGCGCTGTATCTTAACCCGCCGAAAGAAGGCAGCCCGGTCAAGCTCGGCAATAAGCTCAAAGGCTTCGGCTTCGACATCTGGGACCGCAAGAGCCCGGTGCTGCGCTGGATCGCGATGGAGAACATCCAGATCGCCCAGGGCTACGCGCTGAAGCCCGACAAGCGGGACCGCGTGATCGGCGCATCGGCGCGGGGCCCGATCCTCGTCACCGGCCGCCGCAAGGGCCGCAAGTTCGTCGCGGCTGGCTTCGACCCCCGCGACAGCGACCTGGTCATGCGCGTTGCGTGGCCGCTATTCGTGCTCAACACCATCAACTACTTCGTCGAAGAGGACACGAGCTACATCAGCTCGTACCGAACCGGCGAGGTCTGGCGCATCCCGGCACCTAGCAGCGCCGAAACCGCGAAACTGGAAGACCCGAAGGGCAAGGAGCAGATCGTTCCTATCAAGGAAGGCCGCGCCGTGTACCAGGGCGACCAAGCCGGGTTCTACAAGCTCGCCGTCAAAGCCGAACCTGAGGACGTCGAGACGATGTTCGCCGCCAACCTCTCCGATCCCGCGGAGAGCCAGATCGCACCCGCTGACGAGCTCAACGTGGGCGGAAAGCCCGCGACCAGTGTGGGTGTCTTCTCAGCGGGCGTCCGCCGCGAGCTTTGGTTGTATCTGCTGCTCGCCGTCGTGATCGTGTCGGTGCTCGAGTGGTTTACGTACCATCGGAGGCTGACCGTATGACCCCAACCGTGCGTCGTATCCTGTGGGGCGCCTTCATCCTGCTCGTCACGGCCGGCCTGGGCTACGCCTACTACCGCTTCGTGTGGATGGCGCCAGACGCGAACTTCACGTGGGTGCGCAACGGCGTCACGTTCGAGCTACTTCAGCCCCGGGTGCTGGCACTGGTGCTGGTTACCCCGCTGTTGTTGTTCATCTTGGGTCGGTCACTGGCCGATCTCCCGTGGCAACAGCGCGTGCTGGCCGTCCTTTTGCGCGTAACGTTTATCGCGCTGATCGCTGCAAGCCTGGCGCGCCTGGCGAAGACCGCAGAAACGCAGAAGGTCTGTACGGTCTTCGTCGTAGACGTCAGCGACTCCGTTCCCAAGGCCGCGCTGCAGGACGCTCACGACACCATCGCACGGGCGCTGAAGGAAAAGCCGAAGGACGATCTCATCAAGGTCGTTACGTTCGCGAAGCGTCCCCACCTGCTCGAGCTGAAAGAAAAAGAAGACGGGACGCTCGAGCTCCCCCCGCCGAAAGAGTTTCTCCACAAGGAGTCCAAGTCCGGCCCAAAGATCAGCAAGCCCGGCGCCGGCAGCGATGCTCAATCCGCACTTCAGCTCGCGTACGGCGTGTTCCCTCCCGGCTATCTCAAACGCGCGGTGCTGCTCAGCGACGGTGTCGAAACCGACGGAGACATGCTCGCCGAGGCGAACCGAGCCCGCGGCTTTGGCGTGCGACTCTTCACGGTGCCGTACCGACGACCCGCCCCAGGCGAGGTCGCGCTCAAACGGCTCCGCGCACCGGAGAAGGTCGAGATCGGCCAGACGTTCCGCCTCAAGGCCGACATCTACGCGTCACGCGCCACCAAGGTGCGGGCACGCATGTACCAGGGCGAAACCCTCAACGGACTCGACGGCGTCAAGGACCTAGAGCTCAAGGCCGGCAACAACACCATTAAGTTCAAGAGCGTCGTGCGCGTCGGAGGCGAGGTGACCTACGCCCTGAAGCTCGACCAGATCGACCACGACAAGTTCAAAGAGAACAACAGCTACGAGGTCACGATCGACGTCCCCGGCCGCCCCGCCGTGCTGTATGTCGAGGGTCAGCCCTCGCGGGCCAGCTACTTGACCAGCGCACTCAGCACGCAGCAGTTCGACGTCGACGTCCGCTCACCGTCGGCGTTCCCGGGCTCGCTGAAGGAAATGGAGCGTTACGCGTTCGTCATTCTGAGCGACGTTCCCAAAGAGAAGTTCAGCATCAGCTCGGAGCAGCTCGTCGAACGGTACGTCCGTGACCTGGGTGGCGGGTTCCTCATGGCGGGGGGCGAAGGCGGCTTCGGGCTCGGCGGATGGTCCCACACCACGCTGGAGCGAATCCTTCCGGTCCGCATGGACGTCGAGCGCCGCAAGGACCAGCCAAGTGTGGCTATGGCGCTGGTCGTCGACCGCTCGGGCTCGATGACCGGCCTGCCCATGGAGATGGCCAAGAAGGCGGCCAAGGCGACCCTCGCCGAGCTCGCGGGCGACGACGTGCTCGAGGTGGTGGCCTTCGACAGCCAGCCTCACCGCTACGTCAAGATGCAGCCGGCGCGGAACCGCTCTCGGATCCGTGGCCTG
>JAUIKB010000722.1 GCA_030430975.1 Polyangia bacterium | reverse complement strand
CGGTTTCGGTGCGTCGCCGTCAGCACGCCCGCCGGTAGCTTCCAGTTCTTCACGTTGATGCGCGAACCCTTGAGGAACTTCGGCCATTGTTCATAGACGGTGATCTTGTTGACGGGAACGCCGACTTTGATGATCGCTTCGACCACGGGCAGGACGAGCTCGAAGTTTACGGCCATCGTGTAGCCGTTTTGACCCGCGATACCGTTGACCTTGATCGCCACGGTGTCGTCCTTGGAGATCACGCGACCGATAGCAGCTTCGAGATTGGAGGCGCCCGTCAGCTTGGTCATGGCTCGTTCCAGCATCTTCTTTGCAACGTCGGGCTTCGGCCATAGCTCGTTGGGCTGCATCAGGTCTTGGAAGCTCGTGCCCTTGGTCACCTGAACAACCCGTCCGCGTTTCGACCAAGGCTTGAATCCAGCAGGCGCCTTCGCGACGAAATCGTCGACCGACTTCTTCTTCTTGGCCTGGAGCTCCGGCGCGATACCGGTCGCTGCAGCGCCGAGCGCAGCGCCGGCCGTTAGGATCTGACGTCGGCCCAGCCGGATCGAACTGCGTTGGTCGTGTGATTGCCGCGTCATCGCGTGCTCCTCCAGTTTCGGCAGCGGCGGCTTCCGCTACACCCCGGAACCATAGCGCGTGATCCGCGTCGGGGCCCAGGTCGCCTCCGCAGTTCTATAAGACGACCTGAGTGTGCCAAGCTGGCTTGGTGAAACGGCACTCGGTCAGCTACGCGGAGATTTTTGGCCTCAGGCCGCTCAGACGTGGACTGAAGCAGTGCTGGGCGGCGCTCAGCGGCGATGAATACGCGCCCCCGAGCCTGTTCGGGCTGAGTTCGCTATCGATCCTCAAACCGCGCGTAGCATTCCCGCTTTGGCTCGGCCGCACCCGTCGAGATCGCAGAGCGTGGGTGTACCAGTTACCCAACAGGGTGCCACCACCGCGCTCGGCTGGCTACAGCGTACGAGTGACGTTCGCGCGTGACTTCCGCGGTCGCCAACTCACGTATGATAGCCATGTCGGCACCGACTTCGCCGTGCCGGTCGGCACCGAAGTGATCGCTCCTGCTGCCGGCCTCGTCTGCTCGGTGCGCAACGACATGCAGCGCGGCGGACTCAAGGTCTGCATCGAACACGGGCTTGGCTTGGTTACCTGTTGCAACCACCTAGCGCGGTCGCTCGTCGAGGAAGGACAGCACGTCTTCCGCGGCGATCTCGTGGGGCTGTCCGGCATGAGCAGCATCGACGGGTTGCTCTTCTCACCGTGGCTCGCGCCACATGTTCACTTCAACGTGTTGCTGAACGGTATTGCGGTCGACCCCTGGGCGACCGACGCGGAGGTCAGCCTCTGGCGGCAACGCAATCGGCCGACGCCGCACGCAGCCCCGCCGGTGGACGACTACAGATCGTGGGACCCGCCGCACCAACGCACGGCCGAGGTTCTGGAGTCATGCCGAGACCCCGACCTGCGCCGCAGCTTGGCCGCGATAAACGACGACCGACAACGAGCGGCGCGCGTCGCCATCGAACGCCTTCTCTACGCGCACCGCTTCGATGATCACGAACCGCTCGCCGCCGAGCCCCGAGAGCCTTGGCTTGACCTGCCGCTGTCGGCGGCGGACTACTCGGGCGTCGCGTTTGTGGATACGGACGCTTAGCGCGCTCTTACTCGGAGTCTGGGTCCTTCATCACCACGTCGTCCATACGCACGGGCGTACCGTCCGAGGTGTTGCCGAAGCGCAGCCGGAGTCCGTCCTTCATTTCGAAGCCCCACGCTTCAAGCAACGCGATCGGATCGATGAACTTAACTTTGCCCTTCGCGGCTTTCTTGCTCGGTCCGCCGGATAACTCGATGTCCGTGATCACGCCATCGCGGGCGCTCATGTGACCGTGATAAAGCAAATACTTGCCATCCTCGAAGCGTGAATGCCGAGAGAGCGCCGGGTTGGTCAGGATTACGTCTTGCGCGTTCGATCGCCGAGAGGCGGGCAGGCAATGAATCGTGCCATCGCTGAGGATGGCCATGTTGCTGGCCCATTTTTCGCCATTACGCCCGCGCGCATAGATATCTGTATGATAAACTTCGTCATACAGCGCCGCAATCGAGCCACTGCCCCCGGTGCGCTTCTCCAGCTTGGCTCGCTTGTATTCGAAGCCCGCCGGATGCGTCGCCGTCTCGACGCCGACGATCGCGTTGTACTCGACGCTGGTGTCTTCGAAGTCAGCCAACAGCTTGGCCGGAGTGATCTCGGTGTACGCATACGTCATGTTGTGAGTCGGCGGCGTAGTTGCCGGGTAATGCGTCCACACCGTCTCGTTGTCGTCGTTGCGCTCGCGAACATCGTAAGCGACTGCGCCGTGGAGCCGAGCCCGGCCGACCAATTCGCGGACCGCCGCAGGAAGCTCAGTTCCGCCAAAGCTGACGCCGCTCTGAATCTCTTCGGCCTCAGCTTCCGGGAGATTGGCAACCCAGGCCAAGCGGTAGGCCGCGTCGAGGGCACCATCGGCGACGGTGTACGGCGCAGAATCGTCTGCCTCGACGGCCTCGCGGATGGCCGCCATCTCCGACTTCGACACGCGATTGCCGGTGGAATCGAACAGGTCTTCGACATCGTCCGCGTCGAGCTCACCGTCCGACGTCAGGGCCGTTACGCGCCCTCGTACATCGTCGGCGTCCGCTTTTCCCAGACCAGGCGGTTCTAGATCCGAGTCGCTAACGTCATCATCCGGCGAGTTCGCGGCGCAGGGCCGGACGCCGCATGGCAGCTCGTCGCTCGTGGGGTCCGGCTCCGCGTCGTCTTGCGCGCCGCAGGCGGCGAACAAGCAGGTCATTGCGATAAGAGAATAACGACGGACGATCATGCTGCCTCCAGTCCTACATGTCAGTTCGTGTGCACTGATGTAGGATGTAGACTTACTGTGCACGACATAGACAACGTCCGTCAATACGAAAACTTAGCCCGTAGGAACATGCCGTGAGACCAGCATTATTCACCCAGGCTGAACTAACCTGTTTGGGCGATAAGCTTGTTCCACGGCGTCGGGCGCGCGCCGGACACGAATTGTAGTGCTTGCGCCGACAGCCGTGCCAGTGAAACCTTTGTGTCAGCGGGACTTTACGGGTGAGCGCAGCCGAGCAAATAGCAGCCGACTTGGAGTCGCTCTTTGGGGTGTACGATCGACTCGACACGGCCGTCTGGCTACACGATCTGCAGACGCTCAGAATCGTCTGGTCAAACACTCGCGGGCTGGACCTATTCGGCGCGACAAGCCTCGACGAGCTCTGTGCGCGCCCTAAGACGGCACTCAGCCGTGACCTGCACCTGCCGCTAGAAGAGGCTGCAACGCGCGTCCGCCGGTTCGGTCGGATGGAAACGCAGTGGACGTTCTATCCCTTGGACGAACCACTACCGGTCAACGCAGCGTGCAACGCCTTCTTTCTACCTGATCATCCGCCAGCCATGCTCGTCGAAGCCCATCCGCTGGCAGGCGAGACCCACGCAGAGATGCTGCGTGGCGCTGAAGCGCTGCGCCATACGCCAGTCCTGATCGCCATGTTCGACATTTCGCTGGAGCGCGTGCTGGCGAACCCCGCCTGGACAAAATGCTACGGTGATCGGCTCGACCTGATCGAGTGCTTCGCGGACGAAGCACAGCGCGATCGAGCGCGTGCGGCGCTCGAGGCGGGCGAGCCGTTTTCGGCGGAGATCGAAGCTCGGACCAAGGCCGGTACGCGCTGGCACGAACTCGAGGCGAACTGGACGGTCGACCCGATCACCAGCATGGCAACCCTTCTGGTTCACTGTCACGACATCACGGATCGAAAACAGCACGAGCGCTTGAAGGACGAGCTCATTTCGGTGGTGAGTCACGAGCTGCGCACGCCGCTAACTTCCATCCGCGGAGCGCTCGGATTGGTACGCGGAGGCGCCCTCGGACCGCAGCGGGTCGTGAGCTCCGGGCCGCGGCTCGGCGGCGCGGGCGCGCGGGTCCTGCCCGCGCCGGTCCTGAAGCGGCTCGTCGAGCGCCCCGGCCTCTTCCTCGGCCCCGACGTG
>JAUIKB010000721.1 GCA_030430975.1 Polyangia bacterium | reverse complement strand
CGGCTTTGGCACGTCTTCGCCGGCCATTTTTGCTGCGAGGCCTTCGACGATCGCGGTTTTGCCCACGCCGTCGTCGCCCACTAGCAGCGGGTTGTTCTTTCGCCGCCGACACAGGACCTGAATCACCCGACGCAGTTCTTTCTCCCGCCCGATCAGCGGCTCGACCTCACCGCGCGCCGCCTTTTCGTTCAGGTTGACGGCGAACTTTTCGAGCGGGCTGGCGTTGCCTTCGTCGGGGCTGTCGTCGTCGTCGTCGTCGGGGTCACCGGACGCGAGATCGAGGTCGTCTTCACCGTCACGTGCCACGCCGTGGGACACGTAGTTGACGACGTCGTAGCGTGTAACGCCGGCTGCATCGAGGACCTGTACGGCGGGTGAATCCAGCTCTGCGAAGATCGCTACGAGAAGATTGGCGCCTTTGAGCTCCTCCTTGCCGCTCGACTCGACGTGGATCGCCGCGCGTTGCAGGACACGCTGAAACCCGCGCGAAGGCGCCGGCGCGGTGAGCTGCTCTTCCGGGACCGCAACCAGCTCCTCCTCAAGGACGCGCACGAGTTCGGTCTTGATCTCATCGACGTTGCCGCCGCTCTTCCGAAGCACCTTGGCGGTCGCTTCATCGTGCAGCAGCGCAAATAGCAGATGCTCGACCGTGATCAGATCGTGGCGCAGTCTGGCGGCTTCCCGGGCGGCGAATGAGCACGCGATTTCGACTTCAGCACTAACCTTCATCAGTCTTCTTCTCCGTCATGCGCCTCGGGTTCGGCGGTACAGCGCAGCGGGTGTCCGTGTTCCTTGGCGTAGTCCATGACCAAAGCTGCTTTCGTTTCGGCGACGTCGCGCGTGAACACGCCAACGACGCCGAAACCCTTATGGTGGATATGCAACATGATCTGAGTCGCCTCGCTGTCGGTCTTGTGGAAGAACTTCTGCAGAGCGTGAACAACGAACTCCATCGTCGTGTAGTCGTCGTTGTGGAAAACCACCCTGTACTTGCGTGGCCTCTTGGTTTTCGGCCGGTCCAAGAGTTCCAGGGCGCCGTCGTTGTCCTGGTTGCGGCCATCACGGTTGTCCTTGTCCGAGTCATTGCCGTCGCGCACTGTGGAGCGCGGACGGCCGCTGGCCTGGGTCGCGATTCGAACGCTCATAAGGGCAAAGACTGTATCAGGGTAGGGGCCGGGCGCACCGCGCTCCAGCCACAGTGAACTGACCTCGAAATCGAAGTACTTAAGTACAACGTGGGGACAGATCGGAGGCATGTCGAGCCCCAAACCGAAGTCTCTACCGTCCTGCGCCAGTGCACGCTAAACCCTACCGGTGACGAAAGATCGCCCTTGGATAATGCGGACCTATTCGGGCCACAGTACACCCGCGGCTTCGAACAGGCTGTATCGCGAGAACCTGAAAAAGGGCCAAACGGGTCTGAGCGTAGCCTTCGATTTGCCCACTCAGACCGGGTACGACTCCGACGATCCGATGGCCGCCGGGGAGGTTGGGCGGACGGGGGTCCCGATCTGCCACTTGGGCGACATGCGGACGCTGTTCGAAGGCATCGAACTCGAGCGCATGAACACCTCGATGACCATCAACGCGACAGCACCGTGGCTGCTGGCACTGTACATCGCTGTCGCTCAAGAACAGGGTGCTAACACGGAAAAGCTCCGAGGCACGACTCAGAACGACATTATCAAGGAGTACCTTTCCCGCGGCACGTATGTGTTTCCTCCCGATCCGAGCATGCGGCTCATTGCCGATACTGTGCTTTATACGGTGGAAAATGTACCAAGTTGGAACCCGACCAATATTTGCAGCTATCATCTCCAAGAAGCCGGTGCGACGCCAGAGCAAGAGGTCGCCTACGCGCTGTCGACGGCCATCGCCGTGTTGGACACCGTCAAGAGCCGATCCGGTGAGGCGGAACTGCTAGCCCGCGTATTCGGTCGCCTGTCGTTCTTCGTAAACGCCAGCATTCGGTTCGTCGAAGAGGTCTGCAAGCAGCGCGCCTTCGTATTGCTTTGGGAACGTCTTGGGCGCGAGCGCTACGGAGTCATCGACGAGAAGCAGCTACGGTTTCGCTACGGCGTGCAAGTCAACTCTCTCGGGTTGACGGAGGCACAGGCGGAGAACAACATCGTCCGCATCGTTCTGGAGATGCTCGGCGTGAGCTTGAGCAAGCGCGCCCGTGCGAGAGCAATTCAATTGCCCGCGTGGAACGAAGCGCTCGGTCTGCCACGTCCGTGGGATCAACAGCTGTCGCTGCGGTCGCAACAGATTCTCGCGTTTGAGTCCGATCTTCTGGAATACGAGGACATTTTCGACGGCTCTGCGGTGATCGAGGAGCGAACCCAGGCGATAGCCGACGCGGCGTGGGCCGAGGCCATGCACGTATTAGAGCAACACGGTGGCGCAGTCGCCGCGGTAGAAAGTGGCTACATCAAACAGCGGCTGGTCCAGTCGAACGCGGACCGCGTTGCTGCGATCGAACGCGGCGAACAGTGTGTCGTCGGCGTGAATCGTTTCACGGAAACGGCGTCGAGTCCCCTGACGGCGGACGGCGTCGATGCGATTATGCGCGTCGACCCCGCGGCGGAGCAGGAGCAGATCCAGAGGCTTTCGGAGTGGCGCAAGAGCCGCGACAACGCCGCCGTCGAGAAAGCTCTGCAGGACCTATCGGAAGCGGCCAAGAGCGGCGCGAACATCATGCCGCCATCGATTGCGGCCGCTCGGGCCGGCGTGACTACTGGAGAGTGGGCGGCCAGGCTGCGAGATGTATTCGGCGAGTACCGCGCCCCGACAGGTGTGCACGGCGTGACGGCGAATACGGTCGATCCGACTGCGCTAGCCACGCTTCGGTCTGAAGTTGAGGCCTTGGAGCAGCAGCTGGGTCGGCGTCCAAAATTACTGGTGGGCAAACCTGGGCTAGACGGTCATAGCAACGGGGCTGAGCAGATCGCGCTTAGAGCGCGCGACGCCGGATTCGAAGTTGTCTATGAAGGTATCCGCGTGACGCCTGCCGAGCTTGTGCGGGCTGCGGTGGACGAGGCAGTCCATATCGTCGGTTTGAGCATTCTGAGCGGGGCTCATATCGATCTTGCGACTGAAGTCGTCGAGGGCATGAAAGCAGCGGGGCTCACGAACATTCCAGTTGTGCTCGGCGGGATTGTTCCGACATCGGACGAGATCGAACTGAAACGGAGTGGCGTGTCGGCCGTGTATACGCCCAAGGACTTCGACATCGCCCGTATCCTGGGTGAGCTCGTTCAACTCGTTCGGGCCTCGCAAGCGAGCTAGTCCGTGGACGATTGGGGCTCGCTAGCGCAACGCGCGCTGAATCGCGAACCCGGAGGGGTCGCGACGGCGATTTCCATCGTCGAGGACCAGCGCGCAGCCAGCGAGCGTCGCGCACACGAATTGCTTCGCGAGTTGCGGACTCGCCAGGTGCGCGGACGGCAGAGTCATCGTATCGGCATCACCGGTCCTCCGGGGGTTGGCAAGAGTACTCTGACGTCCCGACTCGCGTTGGCAGCGCGCGCTTCCGGTAAGAGCGTTGGCGTCCTAGCCATCGATCCCAGCAGCGTGCGGTCGGGCGGAGCGCTCTTAGGGGATCGCGCGCGGATGCGAACCGACCCTGCGGACACCGATGTCTTCATCCGCAGCATGGCCAGTGGCGGTGATCTGGGAGGACTGGCGCGGGCTGCCGGAGCCGCGGTCGACGTCCTCAGCTATTGCTTCGAGCTCGTGTTGATAGAGACAACCGGCGTCGGCCAGAGCGAGACGGACATCGAGCACATTGCCGATACAGTGGTGTTTGTGGTGCAGCCGGCGTCCGGAGACGCCTTGCAATTCATGAAGGCTGGCATCGTGGAGATCCCTCACGTGTTGGTCGTGAACAAGGCCGATCTCGGCGACGTAGCCGGACGCGCGCAGAGTGAGCTAAGCGCTGCGCTCGCGGCGCTGCACCCACGTCAGGACCCAAGTCCAGTTCTGTTGGTCAGCAGTCAGAGCGGGCGCGGCGTAGCAGAGCTGATGTCGGCGCTGGACGACCGCTACCAGCGGA
>JAUIKB010000720.1 GCA_030430975.1 Polyangia bacterium | reverse complement strand
GAAGCGCCAGTGGACACATCTCAAGCGCAAGCGCGTCCACTGCGCGCTCAACGGCGGTGCCGCCGCCGGGCTGCATGCATTGACCAGCAACGCCGGACCAGAACACTGGGTGATTCTGTTTTCACCGGAGTACCTGGAGAAGGATCCGGGCATGAAGAAGAAGGTCACGAGCGAAGGTTCGTGATGCGCGGCTCGGAACGTCGCCCATACAGCGGCCTGTGGCGCGTCGGCGCCGCGGTCGTGGCGCTCGCTCTATCAACAGCTGGCTGCGACGAACCAAAGCCCAAGGCGAAACCCAAAGCCACCGCGAGCCCGACGCCCGCAGCAACGATGAGCGAATCGCCGGTGGTCAACGCAGAACCTCCGGTCAAGCGGCGCGACCCGTCCGAATGCAAGAAGGACGGGCCGATCACGTTCTCAAACAAGGCGTTGGAAAAAGAGGTCCGCCGAAAGCTCGGCAAGGAAAGCGGAGACATCAAACCCGGTGATCTGTCGGGAGTGAAGTCGCTCAACTTGACCCAGGCCAAGCTGGACGAACTCGATCCGTGCGTGTTCCCATTTCTGCGAAAAATGACCGGTTTGTACCTCGGTCCGGGTCGAATCGAAGACCTGGGACTCTTAAAGCACGCCGTGTCGCTGACATCGCTTCGAGCCAGCATGAATCCCATCAAGAAACTGGAAGGTCTTGAGGGATTGACCAAGCTCGACCGAGTCGACCTGGGGCACACAAAAGTCACCGACCTCAAACCGCTCGCCAAGCTGGTGAACATCACCGACCTGCAGCTGGACGACACCCCGGTATCGGATCTGTCACCGCTCAAGGGACTCGCGAAGCTAGAACGACTCAGCGTCCAGCGCACGCAGGTGAAAGACTTGAGTCCGCTCAAGGGTCTCAAGCAGCTCAAGTTCGTCTACATCAAGGACGCCCCGGTCGATGATGCGTTCGCGTTAACGCAGCCCGGTCTTAAGGTAGTCGACCAGTAGCAAACCCGCTACTGACAGGAAGTCCTGCTCTGGGGTGGGCCCGGCGCGCGGTTCGCGCTACACCGACGAGCATGCATAGACGCTCATTTCTCGCGATTGTGGCGGCGGGCGGAGCCGTCGCGTGTTCATCCGACGACGACGACCCCAACCCGAAAGGTGCACTCCCCGTCGAAGACGGGTTCGAACTCTTTCCACAATCCGTGGCGTCCGGTGACCCCAAACCCACTTCGGTTGTGCTGTGGACGAGGGTCGAGCTAGATGACGAGTCGGACGCGGACGTAACGCTTCAACTAGAGGTTGCTCTCGATCCGAACTTCGAGCAGCGGGTTAAACTCGACGGAAGCGACCGTGTCAGCGTCACTGCTGAGGCCGCCCACGACTGGACGGCCAAGATTCGCGTCGATCAACTCGATCCGGACACTGTCTACTATTACCGCTTCGTTTTTGAGGACCAGGCGACCGGCCGCGCCAGCCGGGTTGGTCGTACGAAGACGGCGCCCGCAGCAGACGCCGACGTCGAGGTAACGTTCGCCGTCGTTTCATGCCAAGACTACAACGGCAAATATTACCACGCTTACAAACATCTCGCCGAACAGGAGGTCGACTTCTTTGTCCACCTAGGGGACTATATCTACGAGACGACCCGCGACCCGGGCTTTCAAACTGGATCCAACGACCGCCAAACCGCACTGACGGACAAGGCCGGTGCCATCGTTTTCAACGAAGGCGAAGAGAACGAGTTCTTCGCAGCGCGGTCGGTTGATAATTACCGAGAGTTATATCGGACATACCGCAGCGATCGTGACTTGCAGCGGGTTCACGAGCTGTTCCCGATGATCGCAGTCTGGGACGATCACGAGTTTTCCGATGACTGCTACGGGAATACGGCGAGCTACTTCGACGGCGAAAAAAACGAAACCGACGCCGCGCGCCGCGCCGCAGCCGACATGGCCTGGTTCGAGTTCATGCCGGTTGACTACGCCGCCGGCCCCGACTTCCGATTCGATCCCGACGGCGCGTTCCCGGGCAACCTTGAGATCTATCGCGACTTCACCTTCGGCAAGCACATGCATCTGGCGATGACCGATCTGCGGCGCTACCGCCCCGATCACATCATCCCTGAGGACGCGTTTCCGGGGGCGGTGGCCGCAACTGACGCGGAACTGACGGACGCGCTGGGTACGGTCCCGGCGATCGCTGCGCCCTACGTCGATATCGACACCTACGACGGAGGCAGCTACCGAGACGTGTTGACCGACGCCGCCGCGACGCACGGCTTCCCTGCCGACGAATTCACAGGCAACGTCAGCGTGCGCTTTATCAACAGCCTGCTCGAAACGCTCAACGAGGGCAGTGGCTCCCCGACCCCGCTCATCGATGAAACCGACACGTCGCTAGCGCGAGGCATCGCGTACTACGACTGCTTTAAGCGCTCCCGCTTCGGGATCATCGGAACGCGCTACCTAGTGATCGGCGAAGCCTACGAAGCGCTGTCGCGCGTGATGTACAAGAAGTCCGACGGTGCGAGTGAAGACATGCTCGGCAAGAAGCAGAAGGCATGGTTCCTTAACTCTATGCAGAGCGCCACGACCACCTGGAAAATTTGGGGCAACGAGTTCACGGTAATGCGCCGAGAGATCGACCTGTCGCAGGCGACCAGCCTCCCCGAAGCCTTCCAGGTCAAGTTTCGTCTGTCCGCTGAAGACTGGGACGGTTCACCGAGCGAACGCGAGGCACTGCTAAACGAGCTCGGGCCGCTGGAGAACGTCGTGGCGGTCACCGGCGACATTCACGCTTTCTTCGCAGGCACGCCGTGGGCTGACTCGACGCCGGACCGACGCATCGTCGAGTTCGTTTGCGGAGGGGTGAGCTCCGGCACGTACCGAACGCTGCTGCGGACGCAAGCCCAAGGTGATCCGGCGTTGGTCGCCGCGGGCGCCGAGGCGTTGGCGGCATCGATCGATGTGTTCTTGACGAGCGACTCCACCAAACCGAACCCGCACCTGGCGTACGCGGCCGCCGATGTGAACGGCTACGGTATCCTCACCTGCCGCGCTGACCGCCTTTCCGCAACGTTCTTTGAGATCAGCGAGGACAAGATCCCAATCCCCAAGCTCAGCGGAGCCATCTCGACACACTTCGAAGCCCGAGAATTCGAAGTGCGCAGCGGTGAATCCGCAGTCTACATGCGTCGCGATGGGGAGTTTAAGCGCTGGGACCCGGACGCGTTTGCTTGGGTTTGAGCGGCATCCGGCGGGCGCAACCAGGTCGGTTGCGCTCTAACGGATCCCGCACATGCTCCACACCCCTCCCGGAGCTGGCTCGAAGTATGTTAGTCATGAGTCATGACTGAATCGCTCTCGGGTCGCGGAGCCCTGCTCGCGCTCATCGTGTTGGTCCTGACGCTCCTAGCTTGCGGCAAGGGTAACCCTGCCGCCACGGCCAAGTGTAAGTCGTCGACTTCCTCGGGGGTGTGTTCCACTTGTTGCCGCGCCAACGGGTCGAACGGGCACGTGTACAGCGGCAGCAGCGGCTGCAAGTGCATGTAGATTCGCTCGATTCTCCGAACACGCAGGACGCACCAGACAGCGTCGACGGCGTCGCGCTCATCGTAAAGGCAAGCGGCGAACGCGAAGCGTTTTCGGAGGAGAAGTTGCTACACTCGCTGGCCCGCGCTGGCGCGGATCAAGCACAACGCGAGGCGGTCCTGGATGATGTGCGCGCTAAGCTCACCCCGGGGATCACGACCAAGAAGCTCTATCGGCTAGCATTTAGCGCCCTCAAGCGCAGGGAGCGCTCGCTCGCGGCGCGGTATTCTTTGAAACGCGCCGTGATGCGGCTCGGCCCGAGCGGCTACCCGTTCGAGCACTTCTTTTCCCAAGTGCTCAGAGCGCACGGATACAAGACGTCGGTCGGCGTCACGTTGAACGGGTGCATACAGCACGAGATCGATGTTGTCGCCGAAGCGGACGACGGTCGCGTCCTGGTCGAATGCAAGTACCACCGTTCCGCGGGCCGCAAGACCGACTCGCGTGTTGCGATGTACGTTGCTGCCCGGGCCATCGACCTGCT
>JAUIKB010000719.1 GCA_030430975.1 Polyangia bacterium | reverse complement strand
CAAGCGTGACGATGCAGCAGGCGCTCGTACACATCGAGCGTCCGAACCGCCTGGCGCTGCGTGCCGAACAGCTTGGCGCGCTCCAGGCCGGCTTCCGTCAGTCGAGTACGTTCGTCGGGGCGAGTGGCGAGCCT
This sequence comes from Polyangia bacterium, assembly GCA_030430975.1. Taxonomy (GTDB): domain Bacteria; phylum Myxococcota_A; class Polyangia; order Polyangiales; family Polyangiaceae; genus JAUIKB01. Next base: position 3,932 of record JAUIKB010000719.1, on the reverse strand, counting down.
CACCATCGCGTCGCCGATCGCGCGGTGGTCGGTGGGATCGACGGTTAGCGCGGCGTCCCCCGCCACTTCGGGCAGACACGAGACGTTGCTCGTAATGACGGGGCAGCCGACCGCCATGCTCTCGACGACCGGTAGACCGAAGCCCTCCGATCGCGAAACGAACAGCGTGCCGATCGCTCCGCGGTAAATCGCCATCAACGTGTCGTCGTCCACGTAGCCGAGCAGGTCGAGGGCGTCGCTCACTCCGTGTGCGCGAGCTGAGCCCTCGACCAGTTCGCGCCGCTCCGGGGACAGCTTGGCCGCCCAAACCAGCCGGAGGTCGAGGCCAGGATGGGTGGCGCGCGCGTGCGCCAGGCCACCGAGCATGCCGTCGTAGTTCTTGCGCCAGTCGGCGTCACCTACGTAGAAAAAGTACCGAGACCCATCGAGCGCCAGACCGTCTCGCAGAGAGACGTCCCGCTCGCCGGCTTCCGGACTCCATCGGCTCAGATCGATGCCGTTGTGCACGACCGTGATCCGTCCGGTCGGGATGCGCAGGACGTCGGTCAGGTCGCGAGCCGTGGCTTCGCTGATCGCGATGATGTGGTCTGCGGTGGTGTAGCGGCGCCGATCGAGCAGCATGCGTCCGGTGGCGCCGCCCTCGCGGATATCGGTGTACTGGTCCGGGAAGATGAGTGGGATCAGGTCGTGACACGTCACGAGCTTTGGACAGCCGAGAGTTCCGATGGGGGTGGCGCTCGGGGCGCCGAGGTGAAACAGATCGGCGTCCAGCCCTCGGACGGCGGCTGCCATTCGGGTGCGCGTCCGATAACCCCAGGACGCCCGCCGCGTCGGGGGTCGGGAGCGGTCGGTGAGTCGTGCGATGACCGCGTCGGCGTCACGCGAGATCTTCGGCGCGCCGCTCCAAGAGAGCTCCTCGATGAAGTGCAGCTCGATACCGCGCTCGGTCGCCAGCGGTGCCATCGCGCGGGCCAGCTCGGCCAGGTAGCGACCGATCCCGCGTACGCGGGTGTCGGTGCCCAGGATGGTCAAGTCAAACGCAACGCGCACGGCGCGCAGGCTAGCAGACTTCACGTGGATCGGAGTCGTCCCCCCGTTTGCATGACAAGCCCCGCACTCCGTCTTGCAATTCGGTAGTTCATCGACTTAGGTGCAAATCATGAAACGCAACGTCATCGCCGTTGTGCTCGCCGTCGTTGTCGCTGTGGTTTTCGCCGGTTGCCTGGTGCCCCAAGGCAAGGAAGCGAACTCGCCACTGAAGAACCTGCGCAGGCGTGCGGCGTTTGAGTACGACTGTCCAGCGAGTCAAATTCGCATCACGAACCTGGACGACGAGAACAAGCAGTACGGCGTTTCTGCATGCGGAAAGAAGGCGGTATTCATTTGGCATTGTCGTGGACAAAACGGTTTCCGCGGTGACGACTGCAAGTGGGTCGAGAACTAGGTGAGGGTGGGGACGCTGCTCGACGGTGTTTGGAGTGGTGATAGCTCGCCCAGGTCGGTACTAGTGCTGCCCGACGGGTGTGTTGACGTCGCTGAAATAGAGGGTCGCCTCAAGGTGATTGGACCGATGTCTAGGGCACGGCAAGCTACGCTCCGAGACCCATCCGCGCGCGGATTGCGGTTCCGGCCAGCGCGAGTCCGGAGCTGGCTCGGCGTGAGTCCCAAGGAGCTCCTCGACACGGTCGTCGACGCTGCTGAATTCTCGAGTTTGCGTGGAGTAAGCGACCTCGCGCACGTACTTCAACTCGCGCAGCAGCAGGTTACGGACGTCGGGCTTTTGGCCGGCGTCGCCGTCTTAGAGCGGGGATGCGGTCCCGAGAGCGAATCGGGAAGGAATCCGGTTCGACGGGCTGCGGCGGCGGTCGGCCTAGGTTCACGGCAGTTTCGCCGACGCTTCGTCGACGAGGTTGGACTGACCCCCAGATATTTCGTGCGCATACGCAGACTTCAACGCTTGGTTCCGCTGCTCCAGGGCGACGCTGTGTCACTCCGCGATGCCGCGCTGGACGCAGGCTACGCAGATCAAGCGCACATGAGCCGAGAGGTCCGCGCCCTTGTTGGCGCGTCACCGTCGTCTCTTGTGCGGTCGATGTCCGAAACGTTCAAGACGCCGGCGAACAACGCTAGTTAAACCTCTCCGACCACGGCCGAGTTAGGCCCACGAAGGAGATCCCTATGCCGCCCGCTTTTGGCTACGCCATCGTCTACGTCCAGTCCGTGCCCGACACAGTCGCCTTTTGGGAGCGAGCGTTTGGGTTTTCGGAATCGTTCGTCCACGATGGGAAAGACTACGGCGAGCTGCGCTGCGGTCCGACCAAGATCGCGTTCACCTCTCATCAGTTGGCGAAGAATGCGGTGCCGTTTCGCTATCGAGCCGCGGCGCCGGACGAGTCACCGCTCGGCGTCGAGTTCACGCTGACGGATCCCAACGTAGATCAGCTGCACGCGCGCGCTCTAGATGCCGGCGCCAAAGAGCTTGCGCCACCTCATGACATGCCGTGGGGGCAACGAGTCTCGTACGTCGTCGACCCTAACGGTATGGCTGTCGGGATCGCCACGCCGATGTAGAGCTGAATGCTCGAGGCCAGACATAGCAACGCGCGCAGCTCCGTGGGCGTCCGGTCCGCGAACTAAGGCGTTACGCAGGGCCCGGCCTCGCACCGCGCTGGATTCGCGCCACGCCGCTGCTCTGCGGCGCACCCGTCGCGAGGTCAGATATTCCCAAGACAGCCGACCAGCGGTAGCGCACCATGCGCACATGTCGCTCCCAGAACCGCGTCTCCAGCCATACTTATCCGTTCGAAACGCCGCCGCCGCGATCGACTTCTACGTCAGCGTGTTCGGCATGAAGGAACGCTATCGCCTGCCGATGGGTGACAAGATCGCGCACGCCGAGCTCGAGATGTCCGGCGCACGGCTGCTCATCGCGGACGAGTTTTCAAACGAGGATTTCCTCAGCCCAACGACGCGGGGCGGGACGACCGTTAGCCTGCTCCTCTATGTAGAAGACACGCACGGGTTCGTGGCTAAGGCGCTGGCTGCCGGTTGCACCCAAGAGGGCAAGACTGAAGACCAGTTCTTCGGCGAGCGCACCGCCAAGTTGGTCGATCCGTTCGGTCATCGTTGGATGATCCACCAGCGCCTGCGCGAAGTACCGAGTTCCGACATCGTCGCAGGCTGGAACGAGATGATGGGATAGCCCTAGCGGCACATAGTGACTTCGTCCGACCCGGCGCCAGCCTTACACGTACCGATCTTTCTCAGGCTCTTCATCGTCACGTAGGTGCCCTCGCTCGTGATCCACCCAAAGCTCGACCCAGCTCCGGCGCAGTAGACGCCGCCGCCAAACGGGCTCTCCGGATAGGTCACGAGGACAGCTTTGATGATGCCTCCCGTGGCCGCCGACGTCAGTGGCTTGTCGACGAAGGCGCGTACGTACATCTGGTCGTTGCGAGCGTTGATGTTCGTGGCGCCCACGCCACTGCCGCTCAGGTGTGGATTGTTCGCAGTGATGTTGGTCCCCTCGATCGAACCGGTCGAACAGCCACTGCTGCCGCATAGCTTGACTTCGCCAGCGACCGGAGTGCCGGCCGAGCATTCCGCCAGCAGCGCGGCGTCGGTCGCTGTGATTCGGCGTCGACCGTTGGCGAAGACCGTCATCTTCGGCGAACCGAGGCAAAGCGCCCGGCCGCCGAACGCGCTGGTCGAAGGGGAAACGGCTAGCGCATGCGTCATCGAGTAGTCACCCGCCGGCAGGTCGTGATACTTGGTCGCGATCGTCCCTCGCAGCATCTCCGAACCGAGGTCGTCGAATAGGTGTGACCGCTGCCACGGGTTGACGGGAAGGCTGGCGACCGAGAGATAGGACCAGTCCTCCGATGCGCTGATGCCGCCGACAGTGCCTTCGATCATCTTTTCGCCGGTGCAAT
>JAUIKB010000718.1 GCA_030430975.1 Polyangia bacterium | reverse complement strand
TGAAGTCGTACGGATCGATTCGTTCAAAGGAGCCCGCATGCCCGACCCAGAGACCATTCCCGCGCGCTGCACCCTCGACACAAGCGTCCGACTCAGTCGCGAAGAGCAACTCCGCGCATTGCTGACCCAAGCCGTTCGCGTCGAACACCGCCCCACCAGCCGGCACCTGCACTTCGATTGGAGCCAAGCGCGCCAGCGTGAAATCGAACGATGGATCGCCAAAGAGCGAGCGTGCTGCGGATTCCTGCACTTCGATCTAACCGCCGACGAGTCCGCAGGCCGACTTAAAGTCCGCATCGGTGGCGACGACGCGGCGATGGCTTTCGTGGACGAGGCGCTTCACCTGGACGACACAGAGTCCTCGGCTCGCGGCGAACGCATGCGGCGCCGCGCTGGATTCGCAGCTCTGGGCGCGTCGATCATGGCGGTGATCTGCTGCGCGACGCCATTAGTCGCGTGGATGGGCCTGGCGGCGTACGGCGCGATGCTCGACTCCGTCGCCGTACTCGGGCTGCTCCTAGCGATCGGCTTTCTTTGGGGCGCCCACCGTCTACGCACCGCAAACCGACGAGCGTCGGTGGAGTAACCAAGAATCGGAGGTCGGAGTCGGAGTCCCGAACTCGGAACCACCTGACAGACACCAGAGTTAGATCCGCCGCGCAGCGGCAGCTGTTACGACGCGGAGCCCGCGACGCTAAGAGGCGAGCAAACAGCGTCAGGCTCGTCAAGTCCCGTGAACTGGTTTACGCGTCCCCACAGTTCACGGACTGGCCTGTATGATCGCCGCATGGCGAAGCCGAAAACGTATAAGGCCGCGCTCAGGCAACTCCACAGGTTTGGCTTGGCGTACCCCGGCGCGCACACGAAGAGCCCGTGGCCGGGCCACATGGACCTCGCCGTCAACGACAAGACGTTTGCCTATCTGTCCGTCGAGGGCGAACCGCTCAGCGTTTCGTGCAAGCTACCGCACTCGTCGGACGACGCGCTGGCGTTGTCGTTCACGAAGCCCACCGGGTACGGGCTGGGACGCAGCGGCTGGGTCACGGCGACGTTCGACGATGCTACGCCACCACCCGTCGAATTGCTCAAGGCGTGGATCGACGAGAGCTATCGCGCGCAGGCGCCGAAGAAGCTGAGCAAGCAGCTCGATCAGGCCCCCACGCGAGCATCGGCGCCGACACAGTCGACGCGAAAAAAAAAGTCCAAGACCGCCGCGCGAACATCTGCCGGTTACTCCGGCACACCGCTGGCGAAGAAGCTCGGCGTCAAGGCCGACTCGTCGCTCGCCGTCATCGGCGATCCCGGACACTTCGATGAACTCGTCGCGCCTTTGCCCGCCAACGTCACTCAGCGTTCCACGGCCCGCGGCAAGGCCGACACCGCAATTTTCTTTACGAAAAAGCGCAGCGAATTCGCTCGTCGTCTGGACGGACTCGGTCGGTTGATATTCCCCGCCGGGTCGCTATGGATCGCGTGGCCCAAGAAAGCGTCGAAGGTCGCCACAGACATGACCGACGACGTGATCCGCGAGGTCGCCCTCCCCAAGGGGCTTGTCGATGTGAAGGTGTGCGCCGTCGACGAAACTTGGTCCGGATTGAAGTTGATGTGGCGCAAAGACCGACGGTGAGCACTGGCGAGACCCGCGCTCTCTCACCCACCGTTTGGTGAGCCACTGTTCACCCAACTGCGACAGTTCGCCGCGTCTCGGGGGCTTGCTCGACGCGAGCGGAGGGCGACATGGGACGCTTCATCCCAAGATTTCGACTATTCCCTGGCCGGGGCTTGACGTGGAATACCTGCTTCACTAGGTGAACCCGCATTCACCAAGCGCCGGGACCACGCTCCGGCGGAGGCTTAGTGCTGTCATGCCCAAACCAGCATCTCAACCCCCGGCGCCCTCCCCGGCGACCAGTTCACGTCGAACTCCGGCACGAGCCCGCGGTCACCTCAGGCAGAAGCTCAAGACGGCTTATCGCGACGCGATCCTAGACGCCGCCGAGGGGCTCTTAGCTCGCCGCGGATTCGAAGAGACCAAGATGTCCGCCGTTGCCGAAGCGGCCGGTGTGGCGACCGGGACTGTCTACAACTACTTCACAGGTCAAGAGGAGCTGTTCGAGGCCGTGATGGAGCGCTGCCGCGACAAGATGGCCGCTACTCTGGCGCCAGCCATGAGCGAATCGGACCCAATGCGCCGCTTGAAAGCGATCGTCACGTGCCTGTTTAAGTTCGTCGACGGGCATCGCGAGCTCGCGATGATTCGGCAACGCAACGCGGCGCGCGGTTCGACGCGGCTGGCGCGGCACGAAGACGAAGAAGAGGCGGTCGACCACGTCACCAAGGCGCTAATCGCTACGGTCGACGAAGCCCAACAGTCTGGTGCGTTGCGCAACGATATCGATCCGCTCCTGCTCAGCGGCAGTCTGAGCGGACTGATCGAAGCCCATTTCGTCCACTGGCTCCAGCGCGGAGGCGACGCTCCGCTCGCCGACCAAGCAAGCAACATCCTAAAGATTTTCCAAGAAGGAGCTTCAACACCATGAAGCGCACCATGCAGCTTGTGACTTTCCTCGCACTCGCGTCCGCGACCGGGGCGTGCTCAAAAAAAGAGGCCAAAGCTTCGCTCCCCGACCCCAAAGCGGAGTCAGCACCCGCAGCGGTCAGTTCGGCTTTGAAGGTCGCCAGCGCGTCGCCCGAGCAAGTCGACGAGGTTCGCAGACTGACAGCGACGGGGTCCACTCGCGCCATCGACGAGGCCGACGTGGCTGCAGTGATCGGCGGCAAGCTACGCCAGGTCAAAGTCGACGAGGGCGATCGGGTGAAGAAGAACCAGCTGCTGTTCTACTCCGACGGCGGGACCAGCGGGCTGCGCATCCGCGAGGCGAAGGTCGGAGTCAGCAGCGCAGAGAACGCCTATCGACTCGCGAAAACCGACTTCGAGCGCAAAGAGCGGCTGCTGAAGAGCGGCTCGATCAGCCAGGCGGCATTCGACCAGGCGAAGACTCAGTTCAACGACGCGAAGCTCGCCATCAAGCGTGCCAAAGTCGGCCTCAAGCAGGCTCAAAGCATCGCCGGCGATAGCTACGTCGCCTCACCGATCAGCGGTGTGGTCGCCCAGCGCATGAAGGAGCCGGGCGAATGGGTCGGCGCGGGCGGCACCGTGCTGGTGATTCAAAACATCAGCAGTCTAGAAGTCCGCGCCCGACTACCGGAGTCGGCGCTGGCGCGCGTGAAGATCGGTGACCGCGCGGTGGTGCGCTTTCGGTCGGTCAACATCACGCGCGACACAACCGTTAAGCGCCTCAGTCCCAGTGTGGACCCGATGACCCGCACGGTCGAAGTCGTGAGCATCGTCGACAACAAGGACGAGTCTTTGAAGGCGGGCATGCTCGTTCAGGTCGAGTTCCCTGACGCGGTCATGACCGAGGCGACAGCCGCCGCCCCAGCGCCGAGTGCGGCGACTGCGAAGGCCAACTGATGAACCTGGCCGAGATCTCGATCAAGCGTCCGGTCTTCGCGACCATGATGATCCTGGCGCTGATGGTGTTCGGATTCGTCAGCTACCCGAAGGTCGGCGTGGACCTGTATCCGGAGGTCGACTTCCCGGTGATCACGGTAACGGTCGTGTACCCGGGCGCCGACCCGGAGACGATGGAAAACAACGTCGCCGAGCCACTCGAGGACGCGGTCAACACCCTGGGCGGTCTCAAGTCGCTGAGAACGATCAATCTCGAGGGTGTGACCCAGCTCATCGCCGAGTTCGACCTCGACGTCGACGGCGACAAGGCGATGCAAGATGTGCGCGACAAGGTTTCGCGCATGCAGAACGAGCTGCCGACCGCGGCCGAAGCGCCGATCATCGACAAGTTCGACATCGGCGCAGCGCCGATCCTCACGCTCACGCTATCCGGCGATCTCAGCGTCCGCGAGCTAAGCCAGATCGCGGACAAGACCGTGGCGCCAGCGATTCAACGCGTCGAGGGCGTCGGCGGTGTCGACATCGTCGGCGATCAGAAACGCGAAGTGCAGGTCGTCCTCGACCCGACCAAATTGGCCGGACTTGGGCTCACCGT
>JAUIKB010000717.1 GCA_030430975.1 Polyangia bacterium | reverse complement strand
GCGAGGAGCACCTCGATGACGCGGTTCTTCTGGCCTTGACGGATGACCACGCGCTTCTCGAGACTCGAGCCGTCTTCCGCCTCGAACCGAAACGTGTGGGCCCCGGGTTCAACCCGAACGGCCTTGCCGTCGAGGCTGTCGGCAATCTGCTCGCCGTCCAAGAACACCGTGACGCTCACCAGATCATTGTCTTCTGCGTCGCGGGCGCCAAAAACGACGGTTGGAATCGCGTTGTCCACTTCGTCCAACCATTTGGCGCAGTCCTTCTTGATGAAGTCCGGGCACGAACTCTGAGAGCACTTGACCATCTGCTGTCGGGCAGCGCGCAGCTTTCCTGCTGCACGCGTCTCTTGAGCTTTTTCGTACGCGTTGCCGCACGCCTTCTTATCCGCGGCGGCAGAAGCCGGTGCTCCTGTAACGAGCGCAGTGATGAGGACGGCGACGGTCTTCGACCGATGCGAAAGCTTCATGCCGCGCCATTCTAGCAGGGGCCGACCCCGCGACAGCAAGAATCCGCCGGCTACATACAACCGGGTTTGATGCGTTTGATCCCGTTCTTGTCGATGTAAGTCGGCGGCGAACAGTTCGTCGCCGGCTTCTTGACCTTCGGCTTAGCGACGGGCTTGGGACGCCCCACGTAGCGCGGCGTCTTCTTTTTGACCGGCGGCGGCGCGGCAGATGGCGCAGCCGACTCCGATGCCAACTCGCTCGGGTCGACTGTCGGAATCGATGCCGCCGGCGCCGCATCGGCCTCTGACGCGCTCGCGGTCGCGGTCGATGGCTCAGGTTCGGTGGGCAACGCTTCAGCAGCCGGCGCACGAACGTCCTTCGAACCGCCCAGCGAGATCCCGAGCAGGACGCCCCCAGCGCCCAACACCACCGCAGCGCTGACGGCAATGACGAGCACCCCCATCGTGCGGCGCCGGTCCTCGCGCGCCGCTGCCGCGAGCGCTACGCTCGACTGCTGGGTGGGATAGGTTGCCGGCTCATTCCCGGAAACCGAGTGGCGCGAGAGCTGCGATACGTCGAGACTCGACACGCTTTCCAGTTCCTCGACACGCTTGGCCCGTTTCGCCAGCGCGTCACCACCGACGACCGCCACCCATTCCCCCACCTCACGACTGCTCGCGAGCTGGATGCTGCGCTCCAAATCCACCGAAAAGTCGCGCGCGGTGGCGTAACGCCGGTCCGCGTCTCGTTCCAGCCCTCGCATGACGACGGCATCGATTTCACTAGGGAGCGACGCAACGATGCTACTGGGCGGAGGGATCGGCGCCTCGAGCAGCTTGTGCATGACGGCTCCGGGATCGCCGCCTTCGAACAACCGCGTGGAAGTGAGCGCCTCCCACAGCACGACTGCCGCGGCGAAAATATCCGTCCGCCGGTCGACCTCCTGAGCTCGCAACTGCTCCGGCGACATGTACGACAGCTTGCCCTTAACCTGTCCGTCGCGAGTGCTCTGCGAGCGCATGGCGGCCTTGGCTACGCCGAAGTCCAGGACCTTCCCGACGCCGTCGAGCCCGACCATGATGTTCTGCGGCGAGATATCCCGATGCACGATGTTGAGCAGTTCGCCGCGCTCGCTCTTGGCCTCGTGGGCGGAGTGCAACCCATGCAGAGCGCCCGCCAAAATGCTAGCCGCCACCGCCGGCGGGATCGGCAGGTTCTGTCGCCGTGCCGCTCGAATCAGCTTCGACAGCGTCTCCCCAGCGACGTACTCCATGACGAGAAATACCTCGTCGTCCTGGGTCACCACATCGAGCGTCGAAACCACGTTGGGATGCTGGATACGCGCTGCAAGACGAGCCTCGTCGAGGAACATGGCAACGAACTCTGGGTCCTTCGCGTACTGCGGGTGCAGTCGCTTGATCGCAACCGTCTTGCTAAACCCGACCGGTCCCACCAGTCGGCCGAAGTGCACCGTCGCCATGCCCCCGGCCGCGATCTCCGAGTGGACAGCGTATCTGCCGACCAGCTTGGGGCTGGTTACCGCGGACGTTTCGGTCATGCTCAGCTCGGAAGCTTACCCTATTGGGCAGCGCGTCTCCATGTGGGGGAACCTGCGACAAGGGCCACCAAGTCGACGACCACGACCGCTCTTATGCAAGCACGCAGCGCCCAACACAAGCCCCGCACCCCTGCATGTCGCACCCATCGCCGACAATGCAAGCCCCCGCCACCGTGTCGGGGCGCGAGTGCACGTTCGCTGACGCCAACACCTGAGCGAGGCAGCGAAACGTGGGTTAGGCTCACGGGACATGACGGCGCCTATCCGCATTTGCCTGGGGGTTTCCGGCAGCGTCGCGGCCTACAAGTCGGCGGTGTTAGCCAGGGCATTGATTAAGCTCGGCTTCGATGTGCACACGATCTTGACACGCTCGGCGGAGAACTTCGTCGGACCAGCGACCTTCGCCGGCATCACGGGTAACCGGGTGCATACCGCGCAAGCGAGCCATTCGGCACCCGGAGAGCTGCACGTCGAATTAGCTGCGGCCAGCGACGCCGTGGTGATCGCTCCGGCAACTGCGGACCTCCTGTCGCGATTAGCACACGGCCGCGCCGACGATCTGATCACGGCCGTCGCGCTCTGCGCAGCGTGTCCCGTGTTCTGTGCGCCTGCGATGCACCCGCACATGTGGAGCCACGCCGCGACTCAGCGCAACGTGTCGCTGCTCGGCACCGATCCGAACGTCACGCTGATCGGTCCAGACAGTGGGGAGGTCGCATCTGGCGACACGGGGTTCGGGCGCATGCGAGAGCCTGAGGCGATAGCGAGCGACGTCGCCGCCGCGCTATCGTCCGGGGATCTCGCCGGACGCACGCTGCTCGTTTCTGCAGGCCCGACCGTGGAGGACATCGATCCTGTCCGCTTCATCGGGAACCGATCGTCCGGCAAGATGGGCTACGCGCTGGCGGCCCGAGCCGCGCGACGAGGTGCGCAGGTCACCCTTGTGTCTGGCCCCACTCAGCTCCCCACACCAGGCGGGGTGACACGCGTCGACGTGCGCAGTGCGCTCGACATGCAGGCGGCTCTTCACGACTCCCTCGACGGAGCCGACGCCGTCGTCATGAGCGCAGCGGTCGGCGACTATCGCGCAAAAGAGCAGCTCGCCGAAAAACTCAAGCGTTCAGCCGCAAGCCTCACGCTCGAACTAGCGCCGAATCCCGACGTGTTGGCTGGTCTGGGCAAGCAGCGTACGGGCAGCCGTCCGCTGCTCATCGGATTCGCCGTCGAGACGGCGCGGGGCAGCGAGTTAGTCGACTTAGCGCGCGGGAAATTAGAACGAAAGAACGTCGATATGGTTGTGGCTAATCACGCCGCCGATTCGTTCGGTCACGACGACAACGTCGCCGTTTTAGTGACCCGCGACACAGCGCACCCACTTCCGAAGATGTCGAAGGTTGCGTTGGCGGACGAGGTGTTGTCGTGGATCGCCAAAAAGCTTGCGCAATAGCCTCGGCAGGAGTCTGCGTGGCGGCCGTCGCGCTGCTCGTCGGATTTGCCTCGCGAACTAGCGTCGCCGGCACACGCGTCATGTGGTTCAGCATGCTCGGCGGCTACGCGCTGTTGGCTGGGTTGGCGACCGCGCGCCTAAGAGCGGCTCGCCAGCTGTCAAAACTGATCCGGTTCGACCGCGGCGACGTCACGATCGGCACGCTGATCGCCGCGGGTTTGCTCGTGATCTCATGGCTTGCGCGCCAGTCCCTCGCCGCGCCGGGGACGGATGGCTACAGCTGGCTGCTCCGATCGTACCTGCAGCTCGGCAATCCGGACGTGTTGCAGCATTCCGCCGCGTTGACGTTGGCGCTTCTGGCGACGACGCTCGCCGAAGAGCTCGTCTGGAGGGGCTGGGTGCTGAGCGAACTGACACGCGCGTTTGGAAACCGGGCGTGGATGTTGGCCACCGTGGCGTATGGCGTCGCGCACTTACCGGCGGCGTGGATGATGCGCACCACGTCGCTCAACCCGGTAGTCCCCGTCGTCGCTCTCGGCGCCGGGCTGGTCTGGTCCTTCGCGGCAAGCCGCACGCGGCGACTCGCTCCGATCGCCATCGCTCACATGGTGTTCGCGT
>JAUIKB010000716.1 GCA_030430975.1 Polyangia bacterium | reverse complement strand
CGTGTCGGGTTCGGCGGGGGACGGCGGTTCGGCGGGCAGCGGGGGCAACGCCGGCTCAGCAGGCAACGCTGGATCAGGCGGCAGCGCGGGCTCCACGAGCGACTGTTCCGGCCCCGCGGATTGCGATGACTCCAACCCGTGTACCGACAACGTCTGCGACGCGGCTACCGGCGCGTGCTCGAACCCAGCCGTGAATGATGGCACCGCCTGCGACGACGGCGCCGCGTGCACGACCGGTGACGTCTGCACGGCGGGCCAGTGCGGCGGCGAAACAAAGGACTGCGACGACGGCAATGAATGCACCGTCGATAGCTGCGATCCCACGAGCGGTGAATGTGTGCGCGACAACGCGTCCCCCGGCACGCAGTGCGACGACGGCGATTTATGCACGACGTCGGACACCTGCACCGACGGCGCCTGTGGCGGTGTCGCTGTGGACTGTGACGACAACGAGGCGTGCACGGCGGATTCGTGCGATCCCAGCACCGGCGCTTGCGTGAACGATGCGGCCGCACTGGAAGGCTCGTCCTGCGACGACGGCCTGTACTGCACGACGAACGACGTCTGCACGGCCGGATCGTGCTCGGGACCGCCGACCTGTGACGACAATAGTCTGTGCACCACCGATTCGTGCGACGAGACCGGCCAGAGCTGCACGTTCACGCCGTCGGTGACCTGCGACGACTCCAATGAGTGCACCGCCGATAGCTGCAACCCGAGCACCGGTGCCTGCATTTTCAATGCCTTGGCGCGTAACGGGGCCGCCTGCGACGACAGCAACGCGTGCACGGGCGGGGAGACCTGCAACGGCGGCAGCTGCGGAAACGGCTCGGACGTCGTGTGCCCACCCGGGGATCAGTGCAACGCGGCGAGCTGCGACCCTGCCTCCGGATGTCAGCTCACGCCCCTCGTCGGCAACTCATGCGACGACGGTAGCGCGTGCAACGACGGCGAGACCTGCGACGCCAGCGGACAATGCACCGGGGGCTCGCCTCGGATCTGCAACGGCGACCAGTGCAACACCGCTGGCTGCAATCCCTCGACCGGATGCACGCTCACGCCGCGTACGGGGGATCCGTGCGACGACGGCAGCGAGTGCAACGATGGCGAAACCTGCGACTCCAGCGGGCAGTGCGCAGGCGGCTCGGCTAGAACCTGCACCGGCAGCGACCAGTGCAACACCGCTGGCTGCAATCCCTCGACCGGATGCACGCTCACGCCCAACACCGGTTCGCCGTGCGACGACAACGACGAATGCAACGACGGCGAAACCTGTAACGCCAGCGGTCAATGCACCGGTGGCTCCCCCCGGGTGTGCACCGGCGGTGACCAGTGCAACTCGCCCAGCTGCAACTCAAGCACTGGCTGCACGACAACCCCCAATCCGGGCACTACCTGCGACGACGCGGACAACTGCACGATCAACGATGTCTGCGGCAGCGGTCCGACGTCGGTATGCGCCGGGTCGCCCGGCCCGAGCAACGACGGCGACACGGTGCCGGACGTCTGCGACAACTGCCCGACGGTGTCGAACCAGGACCAAAAAGACAGCCACGGCATCACGGCTCAGCCAACGAACTACAACTTCGACTCGGCGCACTCCGGTACTACGGTGGTCTTCCCGCAAGGCGAATGGTCCGGCCCTATCAGCATCGGCTTCGCGTTTGGCTTCTTCGGAGCAACGCACAGCCAGCTCACGGTCAATCGAGGTGGATTCATCAGCTTCGACGCTTCACCGTCAGCCACGTTCGGCGCGATATCGAGCATTCCTTGTACGCCGGACCCGGATTCGATCATCGCCTTGGCGTGGACCGATCTGTTCCAGACGACCGGAAGCGTGATCGAGTACGTGACGAAGGGCACAGCTCCGAATCGGCGCTTCCTACTCACGTTCAAGGACTTGCAAAACGGCGGCGGGGCGGTCACCACGCAGTTGGTGCTGTACGAGGGAAGCAACCGCGCTGAGGTTCATACCCAAAGCCAGCCGCTGCAGTCGTACCCGAGCACCACCCGCGGCATCGAAGGGCCGGAAGACGCGGCAACCGGATATCAGATCGGTGCTTACCTGCCCGGAGAAAACGCTCAAGACTTTAGCCTGACCAACAGCTCGGTCTACTTCACCAGCGATCCCGCCAACCCAGACGGCATCGGCGACGCCTGCGACAACACCGACGACACAGAGGAACAGTTCTGCCAGTACGCTGGCGGCGGCGGCTGACCCCAGCCGGCGCCGGCGACCGGTTCGCCAAGGCGCGTCTGTGTGAGCTGCGGGCAGGACCCGGAAAAGGTTCTAGGCAACACACCGCTGCCCTGCAGCGAAGCCCCGAAGCCCGCATTCACACGGGAACCGTGTGGGCGGCGCGATCACCTCTGCCGAGCTAACCCGCTAGCATCCGTCGCGCGTGGATTACTCGCCCAGTCTAATGCGACCGCCGCCTCCAAAGGTTAGCTTGGCAGAGCTGACGGAAGGCGAAGCAAGGGCCGAGGTCTGTCCGCCTCCGTAACGTAGCCGCACGTCGAGCCCTGCATTGCAAACGTCTGGCAGGACCCAGAAAAAAGGGCTTCTAAGCGGACGCACCGGCGCCCCGCTGCGAAGCCTCGACGGTCGCGTCGACAGGTCCCCTGGCGACCGTCGAGGCGAAGCAAGGGCCGAGGTCTGCCTACGTTACGTCACCGCACATCGAACCCCGGTTGTAGACGGTGGCCGGACCCAGAAAAAAGGTTCTAAGCGGACGCACCGGCGCCCCGCTGCGATGCCTCGACGGTCGCGTCGACAGGTCCCCTGGCGACCGTCGAGGCGAAGCAAGGACAGAGGCCTGTCCGCCTCCGTAACGGCGCCGCACATCGAGTCCCAATTCGCAAACGCTGAGCGGGACCAAGAAAAGAGGTTCTAGCGAGTGTACACCTCTGCCCCGCAGCGTAGCCTCGACGCCCGCATCAACCGGGCACCGGTGGGCGGCGCGATCACCTCTGCCGAGCTAACCCGCTAGCATCCGTCGCGCGTGGATTATTCGCCCAGCCTAATGCGACCGCCGCCTCCAAAGGTTAGCTTGGCAGAGCTGACGGAAGGCGAAGCAAGGGCAGAGGTGTACACTCGCTAGAAATCGAGCTTCTTGAAACGCCACTGAGCGGTGCCGAGGCACACGGCCATCCATACGGCGCCGATCAGGATTGGCTGCCATTCGAAGATGGGAACGTTGACCACCGCGCTCTCAGCCGCCTCCCGCAAGCGGCCGAATCCGGGGAATAGCCAGCTGGAAACGTCGCTAATCGTCTTGAGCCACTCGATTTCTTCGGCGATCGCGAACGGTCGCACCGTTTGAAGCAGGCCGACACCCATGTCGATCACGAAGTAGAAGAAATAACCAATGATCAACGCCAGCGGAGTGCTCCGGGTCAACATCCCGATCCACAGCACCACTGCGTACAGCAGCGCGACGCTGAAGATCGTCAGCGGCAGCGCGCTGAACAGCTGCGCGTGCCAGACGCCGGTGCGAATACCGACGCCAATGAACAGCACGAGGTACGTGGCGATGAGTGCCACGCTGTACAGCACCAGCCCGCCAACGAACTTGCCCAAGAAGAGCTGGTAGCGCTCGATCGGCTTGGAAACCAGCACGTCGACGGCGCCAGCCGCGAGCATGCCAGGGAAGTATCCGGCACACGCAGCGATGAAAAGCCACATCGAAATGCGGAACAGCCAGCCGACGGCGAGTGCCAGCCACACCTCGACACCCTTCTTGAGCTTTGATACTCCCTCGGAGCGCTTCTGAACCTCGTTGTTCACCTCGTCTTCGAGGTCGAACTTGAGCGTCGAGTAGGCCTTCTCCTTTTCTTCAAGGTCCTTGAGGGCCGTTTCGAGTTCCTTCTTCGCTTCGTCTTGCTGGCTCTGAGACGCGTTGCGCGCTTTGAGTTCCTCAAACGTCACCTTCTTAAGGCGCGCCTTTGAGGCGGAATCGATGGCGGCCTCACGTACGCCTTTCATGCGTCCCGTGTGGTTCTTGTCGCGAGCGACCGCGTTCTTGTACGCCGCGTCCCAGCCGCTCTCCATGCCCGACTCAGGTTTGGTTTGC
>JAUIKB010000715.1 GCA_030430975.1 Polyangia bacterium | reverse complement strand
CAGCTCGGCGTACCGCCGGCAGTTGTGGCGCTGGCCGAGCTTCGGTCGGGCCTCGTGCTCGTGACTGGTCCGACGGGCAGCGGCAAGAGCACGACGCTGGCGGCCATGATCCATCACATCAATTCGACGCGACCCGGCCACATCTTGACGGTCGAGGACCCGGTTGAGTTCGTGCATCAACCGATAATGGGTCAGGTAACGCATCGTGAAGTCGGCCTCGATGCGCCCACGTTTGCGGACGCGATTCGGAGCGCCGGGCGGGAAAACGCCGATGTGATTCTGGTCGGGGAGCTGCGGGGTGCGGAGACGATGCGGCTGGCGCTTCAGCTCGCGAGTTACGGCAGCCTGGTGTTCGCGACGGTGCACACGAATTCGGCGGCCTCGACGATCGATCGCTTCGTCAACGCGTTCCCCGCGAGTCAACAGGACGCGATACGGGGAATGCTGAGCGATAGCCTTGCCGGGATCGTGGCCCAGCAGCTGCTGCGCCGTGCCGATGGAACCGGACGTGTCGCCGCCCACGAGATCCTGGTCACGAACCCCGGAGTGGCATCGGCGATCCGCGAGTCGAAGCTAGGCATGATCGTCAACTTGATCCAGTGTGGCGCTCAGCAAGGTATGCAGAGCATGGACGCATCGCTCCATCAGTTGTTCGCCGATGGTATGGTCCGCGCTGAAGACGCCTTGGAGAAGGCAGACGACAAGGAAGCGTTCGCACGGATTCCCGCCGTCGCCCAAAGCCTGCGCCAGGAGATGAAAGGGGAACCATGAGCGATTCGCACAACAGCTTTCGCATTCCCCAACACCGCGTCACCGTTGCGGTCGAGCTGGAGACACGAAAAGTTACGGGCACGTTCGCCTGCCACGATCGCGGTACCGACGACCCGGCGGCGGACTTGCTGACGCTGCTCGCGAGCGAGGAGCGGTTCGTGCCCTTCTTTCCGGATGGCGAGAAGCGACCGGTCTTGCTGAGCCGGCGCGGCATCGTCGCCGTCGAACTGACCAATCCGGATGACAAGAGTCGCGTTACCGAAGATGGCGATCCGCGCTCGATCAGCTTGGTGCTGATGAACGATATCGAGGTCAATGGTCAGATCCGCGTGTCGGCACCTATAGGGCATACGCGAACGCTGGACTACCTAAACGAGGCTAAGCGGTTTATCCACGTGTACCGGGACGACGGGGCGCAGCTGCTAGTGAACGTGCGCTGGATCTTGGTAGCTGCGGATACCGACGAAGTCGTTATTTAGCCAGGGCTTTGAGTGGGCGGGGTCGACGAGGGGTCGGGGCAGAGGATCGCGAGCAACTCGGGGCTGCGCAGGTTCCGTGAACTGGTTTACGCGTCCCGACAGTTCACGTTGAATGTCCGCGAGTCGTGCGACAGGATAGCCGCGTGAAACTCCCGGGTCTGCTGCTGGTAGGAATCTTGACGGTGCCGGCGTGCATCAGCACTCGCCAAACGCTGACGCCCGAGGCGGCTAAGGTTCATTACGTCGAGGGGAAGATGGAGCCGGACTGTCAGATGGTCGAAGAGGTCACCGTCGGCCGTGAATGGTTCGTGACCGACGAGCGCCAGCCGGCCAAGAGCAACGACGACGTGATCGTTCGGATGCGGCGGCTAGCCGCGAAGAAAGGTGGCAACCTGGTGGTCATACTGGAGAACGAGCCGCCGAACGCTAAGTGCTCCGGGTACAACGGGTTGGGGCGCATCTATCGCTGTGCCGACGGCCAGCTCGCGGTGGTGAAGGCTCAGCGCTGACGTAGTCGCGCTGCAACGCGGGCCGGTTCGGGTCACCGGTTTGCCGGAGGTTTCGGCACTGCGACTCCCGCAGTGCTGGCCTGCGGAATCCGCACTCTCGCAGGGCTACTGCGAGCTGGCGGGGCGGTTTCTTCGCAAACTCCCAGTGGCACGCTGCCTGCAGTAGGCGGCATCACAAAAGCCGTGACTGATGATGGGTTCGGTCGCGGCTTACTCGTGGTGAGCCCGCCGGGGCCTGTCTCGCTACAGGCTCGGTCAAGGGACTGTTGTGTCCTACAGCTCCCAAAAGGGATTGGTGCGGCGTGTCCGAAAGATCTGAACTGAGTCCAACAGACGTCCTCGCGAACGTACGTCCGGCTGTGCCACGCAGTCGGCGCGTCATTCAGGTGCTTCTTGCGATCGGCGTTATCAGCGGAATCGCCGGCGCCGGGTGGCTGTGGTGGAGTCGGCGAGCAGCGTCGGTTGGACCCGAGTACGAAACTGAACCCGTCAGCCTTGGCAACCTGTCTGAGACGATCATCGCTACCGGTACGCTCAGCCCGCTCGATGCGGTTGAGATCGGCGCGGAGGTAACGGGACGCGTCAACGAAGTGAACGTTCAGGTCAACGATCGCGTGAAGGTGGGTCAAGTTCTAGCGATCATCGATCCTGAGACGCTGGAGGCCCAGGTTAATGAGCGGAAGGCCCGCCTCACCAGCGCGCGCGCCTCGTACTCAAGTGCCAAAGCCACAGTGGCTGAAGCTAAGCTGGTCGCGAAGCGGACTCGCGAACTGCACAAGCGCAAGCTAGCGTCGGACCAGGAGCTCCAGGCCGCTGCTGCCTCACTCCTCAAGGCCAAGGCAGCCGTCACCGCAGCAGGAGCTGAGATACGAGTTGCGAAGGCGGGGTTGAGTTCTTCGAACACAGCGCTCGCCAAGGCCGAGATCCGGTCACCCATCGACGGCATGGTGCTAGCGCGCAGTGTCGAGCCCGGGCAGACCGTAACGTCAGGCTTCCAAACTCCTGTGCTGTTTACGCTCGCGCGGGACCTTACGCGTCTGGAATTGAGCGTCGACGTGGACGAGGCCGACGTTGGCGATGTACGCGAGGGGCAGTCGGCCGTGTTCACCGTCGATGCGTTTCCAAACAAGGAATTCAAGTCGAAAGTTGTTCGCCTTCACAACCTCCCGAAGCCGGAGACCACGGTGGTGACTTATTCCGCGCTGCTTTCGGTCGACAATAGTGAACGCCTGCTGAAGCCCGGCATGACGGCGACAGCTACGATCACGACGTCCGAGCACAAGAACGCGCTTCTCATCCCCAACGCTGCTCTGCGTTTCGATCCGAAGCGGCTTGCGAGAAAGAACAACGCCAGTCGGATGTCGCGGCGGCTTTTAGGGGGTCGGCGCGCCCGCGGCGGGCGTCGAACCCCTAAGCAGCAGACCCCAGACGTGCCGGCCAAGCGCATCGATCAGGTGTTCGTCCTTCGCGATGGGAGCCCGGTCCGGGTTGTTGTTCGCCCGATCGCAACGGACGGCAAGCGCAGCGCCGTCAAGTCGAAGAAGCTCGCGGACGGTGACGAACTCGTCATCGATCTTGCCGTTGAGGATGAGAAGTAATGGCGTACCCAGTTGTGGAGTTCGTCGGGATCTCGAAGATCTACGGCAAAGGCGACGCCGAGGTTCGCGCCCTCAACGACGTAAGCTTCGAGATACCGAGTGGCGACTTCGTGGCGATCATGGGCGCGAGCGGCTCTGGCAAGTCGACTGCGATGAACATCGTGGGATGTCTCGACCAACCGACGGCCGGCGAGTACTTGTTCCACGGTGTGAGCGTAAATAAGCTGTCGGAAAATGAGCGTGCCCTGCTCCGCCGTCACTACGTGGGGTTCGTTTTTCAGGGTTTCAATCTGTTGGCACGCACGTCAGCGGTGGAGAACGTCGAGCTGCCGCTCGTCTATCGGCGTGTTTCGAAGCGGGAACGCCGCGAGCGATCGATGGCGGCGTTGGAGGCGGTCGGGTTGTCGAACCGTGCGGCTCACCATCCGAGCGAGCTATCGGGTGGACAGCAACAGCGGGTCGCTATCGCGCGCGCTCTGGTGACAGAGCCGGCGCTGTTGTTGGCGGATGAACCCACGGGCAACCTCGACTCCGCACGCAAGAACGACATCATGGAGTTGCTCGTAGCGCTGAATCAACAGCGCGGCATCACCATCGCCATGGTGACGCATGAACCGGACATGGCGGCGTTCGTGAAACGGGTGATCACCTTTCGCGATGGTCAGATCATTGCGGTGGGTCGGCCGTCACTGGCACCGGAATCTGTACCGATCAGCCA
>JAUIKB010000714.1 GCA_030430975.1 Polyangia bacterium | reverse complement strand
GAGCGCCTGAGTGAGCGACGCCCGTCGAGAGCTGGCCGAACTGCGGCGAAAACTGGCGGGTATCGACCGAGAGATCGCGCAACGACTGAACGACCGCTTCGAGTGCTCATCCGAGGTCCGGACGCTGCTCGAGCGCACCGGGGAAGTCGGCGGAGTCGACTCACAAAGCACGGATTTCGCCGCGTTGCACGAGGCGGCACCGAGCGTTGACGAAGCCAGTCTGCGAGCGGTATTCCACCAGATCTGGGCGGAGGGTCGGGGTATCGAGCGTCCAGCGCGCGTGGCTTTTGTGAGTCCGAGCGGCGGATTCTGTCAGCGAGCGGCGAAACACTACTTCGGCGAAGCGGCGGACTATGTCGAGGCGCCGACGCTCCACGCCGCGCTCGAAGAGGTCGTTCGCGGGCGAACCGCCTACGCCGTGTTCGTGATCGAGTCGTCGACCGACGGCGTGATGCAGGCTGCGGTCGGAGAGCTCGCGCGATCCGAGCTCGTGCTGGTTGGGGAGCGAACGGTTGCGGCTCGCATGGACCTGGCGAATCAAACCGGCAACCCAGACGATATCGAGCGCGTGTTGCTCACCGCACCTGCCCACGCGGCATGCGAGCGGTTTCTGGCCCGGGAACTCGACTCCGCCGTGGTGCTCGACGTGCGCTCGCCGATGGCGGCGCTCGAGCTGGCACGAGACGATGCGAGCGCGGCTGTCATCGTGCCCGAAGGCCATGCTGAACCGTTCGGGTTCAAGGTCGTCAAGCAGAACGTCGGTGACCAACCGGACCTCCAGTTTCGTTACGGCATTGCCGGGCGTCGGCCGGCGCGCCGCAGCGGCAGGGACACCACCGCGTTACTTTTCAGCATCGACGACTCGGCGGGCGCTCTGTACGAGGTGCTTCGACACTTCGCCGAGCGCGGCGTCAATCTCAACAAGCTCCAATCCCGTCCAGTGACCGGGGAGACCTGGGACTATGTGTTTTACGCGGAACTCTCCGGGCACGTGACCGACCGCGGACTGGTCACGGCGATCGAATCGATCAAGCGTTCAACCAAGTACCTGAAGATTCTGGGATCCTATCCCGCCGGCGCTTGAACCAGCGCTCGCGCAGAAAACCCGCCGTCCGGGTTTCGGATGTGCGCTAGGGTACCGCGGCGATGTCTGACCTCGTAACCGACGCTATAGCCTCGTTGACGCCGTACGAGAGCGGCAAGCCGATCGAGGAGCTGGCGCGCGAACTCGGTGTTCATGACGCGATCAAGCTCGCGTCGAACGAAAATCCCCTCGGGCCCAGTCCCAAAGCCATCGAAGCCGCTCGGGCGGCGCTGGCGGACGTCAATCGGTACCCAGACGCGGCAGCGTATCGGCTGCGCGAGAAACTGGCGGCGTTCCATCACGTGGCGATGGACGAGATCATCCATGGCAATGGCTCCAACGAGTTGATCGAACTGCTCATCCGGACGTTCACGACCGAACGCGATCACATCGTCTACGCATGGCCGTCGTTCGTGGTGTATCGGCTGGCTTCGCTGGCGCACAACACGCCGTTCACGGCGGTACCGCTCAAAGACCACGCCCACGATCTGGAGGCGATGGCCGCGGCCGTTACGCCTCAAACGCGTCTGATGTTTGTGGCGAATCCCAACAACCCAACGGGTACGCACGTAGGGCGCGAGAGCCTCCGGCGACTGCTGACGTCCGTGCCGAGCGACGTGATCATCGTGCTCGATGAGGCGTACATCCAGTATGCCGACGCCGATGACTTTCCCGATTCGCTCGAGCTGCGAAGTACGCGGGAGCGTCTGGTTACGTTGCGGACGTTCTCGAAGATCTACGGTCTCGCGTCGTTCCGTGTCGGCTACGCGATCGGACCCCGCCGGTTGATCGACTACATGAATCGAGTGCGTGCACCGTTCAACGTCGGGGCGGTGAGCCAGGCTGCGGCGATGGCGGCGCTCGATGACACCGACCACGTCGAAAAAAGCGTGCGCATCAACCGTGAGCAGCGCGCCGTCGTGTCGGATGGCTTCCGCGAGCTGGGGCTTGATGTCGCACCAAGTCAGACGAACTTCGTGTTCGTCGACGCCGGCCGCGACGGACGCGAAGTCTACGACGCGCTTCTGAGGCTCGGGGTGATCGTGCGACCGATGGCTCCCGGAACGTCGTTTCTGCGCGTGACGGTCGGCACCGAAGCCGAGAACCAGCGTTGTCTGGCCGCGTTCAAGAAGGTGCTGTCGTCATGAGTCGTCGCTGGCGAACGATCCGAGCGTACGCGACGAGTTGGGCTTGCGCTCTTGGCGCCTGCGCTGCGTTGACGGCGTGCGGCGGACCCGACGAAAGCGTGGTCAAGACCGCCGATGGCATTCGTCTGTCCGACCAGCAGCTGGACGGCGATCCGCTCGCGTTGCTGCCCAGCGGATACCTAGCGCTGATGCACATCGACGCGCAGAAGCTGTTCCAGTCTGCGTTCGGCAAGAAAATCCTCAACATGGTTCAGCGGCGGTCGCCGCTGCCGGCTTCAGCGAACTTCCAGCCGAGTCGCGACCTTAGTGCTCTGTATCTGGGGGTGTATTCCTTTTCAGGTGCCGACGTTGCGGCGGTGGCGCGCGGCAACTTTGACCCGGCGGCCATCGAAGCAGCCGCAGACGGAACCACCAACACGCCGCTGGGCGCGCCGGTCGTGAAGCGAACCTACGCGGGGCGCACGTTGTACGTATCGCGTAACATCGGTTTCACGGTGCTGACCCGCCAGACGGTGCTATTCGGCAACGAGACGGGCATCCGGCGAGCGTTGGATCGTCTAGAAGAAGGCTTCTACACGGCGAACACTCCCAAATGGCTCAACGAGCTCATGCAGAACCCGAACGCGGCGATCGCGATGGGAGCGGACGTTCGGGAGCACCCCGAGCTGAGCGCGCTCGAGGACAAGTACCCGGTGTTCCGGGGCCTGCAGCGCGCGCGCGTGCTCGGCAATTTCGAGCCACCCGGCATGAACTTCGCGGGAACGCTGACCTACGACGACGAGCAGTCGGCGACGACCGGCGCCTCCGAGGTTCTGAGGTTGCATCAGACCATTAAGAACATCACGTGGTTTACGCAGTGGTTCGGCTACGGCGATCCGATCAAGAACCTGCAGGTTCAAGCGAATGGCAAGAGCGCGCAATTCGTCGCTGGGCTCGACGGCCAGGCGGTCTCACAACTCATCGAGCAGCTCGGCAATATGCTCAACGGCATGTAACAGTCGTGACCGACCTCCGTATCGTACCGAACTCGTCCCCGCTGCGCGGAAGCGTCCCGCTACCGAGCGACAAGTCGATCGCCCATCGCGCCCTGATCCTGGCGTCTTTGTCCAACGGCGCGGCGACGTTGCGTGGGTTCTCTTACGGTGAGGACAACGTGGCGACGCTGCGCGCGTTCCGGCAGCTCGGCGTGGAAATCGACGATGACGGCCAAGGCGTCTTGACGGTGCACGGCGTCGGACTGAAGGGCCTGGAGCAAAGTTCGCAGCCGATCGATTGCGGAAACTCCGGCACGACGATGCGATTGCTAGCCGGCCTGCTGGCTGCGCAACCGTTTCGGTCAACCTTGATAGGCGACGCTTCGCTGTCGCGTCGGCCGATGGCGCGCATCGCCAGGCCGCTTCAGCAGCGTGGTGCCTACGTCGAAGGCCAACCGCACCCCACCAAGGACGATGTGGTGCCGCCGCTCGTCGTCGGACCAGCCAGCGAGCCCCTCGGCCCGCTCGAATACGCGATGCCGATCGCCAGCGCGCAAGTGAAGAGCTGCTTGTTGCTCTCGGGGCTGTACGCGAGCGGTCCGACGGTGGTGACCGAGCCGATGGTTTCGCGCGACCATACCGAGCGGATGTTCGACGCCTTAGGCATCCCGATCGAGAGCATCGGGTCGATGCTGAGCCTGCATCCACCCCGCAATGCGGATTGCATCCGGGCATTCGATGTGACGATCCCTGGCGATTTTTCTGCCTGCGCGTTCATGATGGCGGGCGCGATGATCGTGAAGGGGAGCCAGGTAACGACGAGGGCGACCGGTCTCAATCCGACCCGCACTGGATTCTTGGACATCGCACGCGC
>JAUIKB010000713.1 GCA_030430975.1 Polyangia bacterium | reverse complement strand
TGAAGGGGGCCCGCTTCGACACGAAGGGCGAAGGTCCGGACAAGCCGATCGCCGACAACAAGACCAAGGCGGGCAAGCAGAAGAACCGGCGTATCGAATTCCAAGCGATTGTGAAGTAGCTCCGCGGCGGGCGGCCCTCACCTCACGGTGGGGGCTGGCGCCAGTCCGCAGCCGTCCGAGTGCTCGCCCTGGACCGAGCCACCGGCCGCGTCCAGTCCGCTCGGCCGCGCGAGAAGGTCGCGTCGTGTCCACTGGGCAGGACGGCAAATTGCACGGTTTTCGGGCGTACGCATATGCGGTTTGGTATGAGTCTCGGATGGCGGTAGGATTCCGCCCGGGGTGTTGGCCCCACGACTCTGAGTGACCTGTGACTCGCGATCTTCCACAAACTGATCCGGCGGGGCCGTCAGGCGCTTCTGACTTTCCTGAGCTCGGTATCGCTCAGGTCGACCGCGAGCGGCTGGTCCACAAGCTGCGGCACCGCGACTATGAGGGTGCGCTTGAGATGCTGTATTCGGCGCGCGTCGACGCGCCGAATGCGCCGGAGCTATCGCGCGGGATTCAACTGCTCAAGGAACGGTTGGTGATCGATTATCAGCGTCGCCTGGGCACCATGGACGCTGTTCCCGTTCCCTCAAAAGGCGCTGACCCGACCGACCTGCCGCTGGCGGAACGACAGGTATTCCGACTGATCGACGGTATCGCGACTTACGACGACATCCTTTCGATCACGACGCTCGGTCGCTTTCGCACGTACCAAACGCTCGTCAAGTTCGCCGAGCGTGGCCTGGTGCAGTCCCGCGAACCCGCCGAGACATCGTTGCTGGATAAGATGCTGGTCAGCCAGGGACGCCGACGCAGCAGCGCGCCACCGATTGAAGAAGCCGCGCCTGATCCGGCGCCAGCTCAGGCGATGACCCGTCAGGATGACGACACGCTGGCACCTATGACGACGCCGATGTCGCGGCGACCGGATGAGCCGTTGCAGCGTAACGAAAGAGCGCCCGTGCGCGACCCGCTGGTCGATGAATTCCCGACAGATCCCAAGGCCCTCGAGCCAGAGGTCGACTTCACCAAGACGATCCCATCAGCGTACGAGCGGCCGCGGCGGGAGGCCGCTCAACCGATCGTGGAGCGCGTCACGCTCAATCCGCGCGCCGCTGCGGCCACGCCGTCGCAACGACCGGGCATCAGCGAACGGGTCAGGCAAGCGGAGCATCATCGCGCGACCCCGGCCGTGCGCACGACACCTTCGCAGCGAGCTGTGCCAAGCAATCGTCCGCCCAGCCCGGACTCGTTCGACGCGCTGTTCGATCGAGCGACGATCGCGTATCTGCGCAAGGACTTCGCGACCTGCGGCCGGCTCGTCGATGAGTGTTTAAGCCTGCGCCCCGACGACCCGCGGGCCCTCGAACTGCAAGAGAAGCTCGCGACCAAGCTTGGATAGTGTCCGGCGCTCGCGCGTCAGTAGCTGAACTTATCCAGACGGGTCTTGCCGCGAAAGACCCAGTAGACGATGCCCGTGTAGCTTGCGATGAACGGCATGCCCAGAAACGCGATGTTCCGCATCATGCGCAGCGTCGCCTCGCTCGATGCAGCGGTGTAGATGGTTAGGTTGTGCTGCGTGTCCAGTGTGGACACGAGCAGATTCGGAAACAGGGCCATACCGAACAGAAACGTCAGGGCCAGGATTGTGCATGCGGACGACACAAACGCATATGTTGGACGCCGCTGCGCGATCGCGCGGGGCAGATTCAGGACGGCCAGGACGTTCAGCGCCACCACCACCCAGGCCACCGGCAGGCGCTGGAAGTTGTTGGTTGCGTGCGGCACCACGACGAGCGTCGCCGCACTCACGGCCACGTACAGCACCAGGAACGCGCAGGTACTGACGATCACCAGACGCCTGACCCGAGCCTGCAAGTCGCCTGAAGTCTTCAGCATCAGGTACAGACCGCCGTGCATGCTGCACGTGGCGACGCTGAATACGCCGACGAGTATCGGGTAGGGAGTTAGCAGGTCCCCGAGGTTTCCGACGAACTCACGAGAGCCGTCGATCGGCATGCCGCTGAGCGCGTTGCCGACGGCCAACCCGAATAGAAATGCCGCGAGCGTGCTCGAAGCTGCGAACGACACGTCCCAGTATCGACGCCACAGCGGATGTGAATGTTTGCTGCGGAATTCGATCGAAACCGCGCGCCCGATAAGAGAGACCATGATCAGTATGAACGGCAGATAGAAGCCGGAGAGCGCCGTGGCGTATGCCTCGGGATAGGCAGCGAATAAGGCGCCCCCAAAGGTCACGAGCCAGACTTCGTTGCCGTCCCAAAGCGGGCCGATCGAGTTGAGCACCAGCCGCCGGTCGTGGTCGCCGCGGATGAACAAGTGCAACGTGCCCACGCCGAAGTCGAACCCGTCGAGTACCGCGTACCCTGCGAGCAAGATGCCCAAGCCGAAGAACCAGAACGTTTGGATATCCCAGTTCATGTCGTATCTCGGTCGTTCGTGTCGGTCATGGATTCAGAACGGTCGGCGCGGACGGACGCTGCGACCAATAGGCTACCGCTGGGATCGTTCGTTCCGACCGAGCTCAAAGGCTCCGGACCGTGCTGGATCTTCGTGTGGAGCACGAACACCCAGACGAATAGAAGCAGGGTGTAGATGAACGTGAACAGAATGATGCTGATGAGCACCTGTTCGGCTTGAACCGCCTTGGAGAGCGCGTCACTGGTCCTTAGGAGGCCGTACACCACCCAGGGTTGGCGCCCCACCTCGGCGGCAACCCAGCCCGCTTGGTTCGCGATGATGGGTCCGACCGCGAGGGCTACGAAGGTGCGCATGAGCCACCGTTGTTTGAACAGCGTGCCTCGCCACCAAAAGACACAGGCGGTGCAAGTGACTCCGATGAACAGCATGCCGAGCCCAACCATCAAGTGGTACATCTGAAACGGGATCTGCACCGGCGGACGGTTCATGGGCTCGACCTTGTCAAGACCAGGCACGGGTCGCGTCGGGTCGTTGTATAGAAGCCGACTCAACATCCCGTCGACCGAGACTCCACTCACCGTTTCGTTCCGTTCGTCGACCACGCCGAACAGGTAGAGCGGCGTTCCGTTCGTGCCGGTTTTGAAGTGTCCTTCAAGGGCCGCCATCTTCGCGGGTTGGTTGGTGGCTACCGCCTTGGCCTGAGAGTGACCGGATACCAGCGCCGTCAAGCTGAACACCGTTGCGATAACTAAGGCGATCTTGAAGCTGGCTTTTGCGAACTCAAGGTGGCGCTTCTTGATTACGTAATAGGCGCAGATGCTCATGACGATGAATGCGCCCTGAATAAAGCAGCCGATCAAGACGTGCCCCAGTCGGTGCATGCTCGATGGGTTGAACACCATCTGCCAGAAGTCGACGATCTGCGCTCGGGCATTGAGGCCGTCGCCGACGATGTGGAAGCCGGCGGGGGTTTGTTGCCAGGAGTTGGCGATCACGATCCACACCGCCGAGAAGGTGGAGCCCAGAAAGACCATCAACGTGGAAAAGAAATGCATGCGGCGCGAGACACGGTCGTAACCGAATACCAAGATCGCGAGAAAACCCGACTCCAGGAAGAACGCGAAGATTCCCTCGGCCGCCAGCGCCGAGCCGAAGATGTCGCCGACGTAGCGCGAGTACGTTGCCCAGTTCGTGCCGAACTCGAACTCCATCACGATGCCGGTGGCTACGCCGACCGCGAAGTTGACCGCGAAGATCTTGATCCAGAACTTCGTGGCCTCCTCCCAGACCGGGTCCTTCGTCTTCAGGTAGAGCCCCTCGCTGATGACCATCACCAGCCCCAGCCCGATCGAGAGCGGCGGGAACAGGTAGTGGAACATCACGGTCAGCGCGAACTGCAGGCGTGACAGGAACAACACATCCATCGCGTGCTCTCTTCGGTGCTGAGGATGCGCGCGGGCCGTCGCGACGGTCGCATCGAACCGATCAGCAAGGCCGAGTTCTACGGAAGTTCGCAGGATGAACGGCCGGGCGTCGGCTACGACGAACCCTTGGCGATCTTCAACCTGACTAAAGCCAGCGCGAAAATGCTGCGCCG
>JAUIKB010000712.1 GCA_030430975.1 Polyangia bacterium | reverse complement strand
GGGTCGACTTCAACGTGCCCTTCGACAAGGGCACGGGGGAGATCACCGACGATGAGCGCATTCGTGCCTCGCTGCCGACTATCCGTCACGTGATGGAGCACGGAGGTCGGGTCATCCTGGCCAGCCACATGGGACGACCCAAGGGCAAGGTTGTGCCCGAGCTCTCGCTCGAGCGGGTCGGCGCCAAACTCAGTGAGCTGGGTGAGTTCGAAGTTCACCTGCCCGACGACTGCATCGGCGAATCCGTGAAGAAGGTCGTCGGCGATCTACGCGACGGCCAGGTTTGTCTGCTCGAAAACCTGCGGTTCCACGCCGAAGAAGAGTCGAATGACGAGGCCTTCGCTCGCGAACTGGGGCGCTACGCCGACGCGTACGTGTGCGATGCCTTCGGCGCCGTCCATCGCGCTCATGCGTCCGTACAGGCGCTGCCGCGCTTGATGCACGAACGAGCCGCCGGCTTTTTGGTCCAAAGCGAAATCAAGGCGCTGCAGCGCGTCGTCGAGCGCCCCGACAAACCCTTCGTCGCCGTGCTTGGCGGAGTCAAAGTCACCGACAAGATCGACGTCATCCGCAGCCTCCTCAGCAAGTGCGACGCGCTGTGCATCGGTGGCGCGATGGCGAATACGCTGTTGGCCGCCGCCGGTCACCACATGCAGGCGTCCTTGGTGCAAGAAGACCAGCTCGCGTTCGGTCGCACGCTGCTCGAGACCGCCGACAAGCAAGGCGTCGATGTCCTGCTCCCCAGCGACGTGGTTGTGGCGCCGAACCTAAAAGCGACCGACGGCCAGACCGTGGACGTTGGCAAGATCGGGGCGGGCATGATGGCACTCGACATCGGACCCAAGACGGTCGAGCGGTTCTCCAAACGTTTCGAACGAGCGCAAACCGTGTTTTGGAACGGGCCGATGGGCCTGTTCGAATCCCCAGCGTTCGCCACCGGCACGCTCGGCGTGGCTCGGGCGCTCGCGAACTCGCCGGCGTTTACGGTCGTTGGCGGAGGCGACAGTGCCGCTGCCGTTCGAGCGGCTGGCACTGAGCTCGTGGAAAAGATCGACTTTGTTTCGACTGGCGGCGGGGCTGCCCTCGAGCTTATCGAAGGCAAGAAGCTGCCGGGCATCGAAGCCCTAAGGATGGGATAGCGTGAAAGAACGAACACCGCTGATCGCGGGCAATTGGAAGATGCACCATGGGGGGCAGAGCGGCTTTGCGCTGGCCTCCGAACTGGTCGCTGCAGTCGGTGGCCTCGACGACGTGGACGTGGTCATCGCGCCCCCCTTCACCGTCCTGGCCGCTATCGGCACCGAGACAGAGAACACGAGAGTCGAACTCGCAGCGCAGAACGCGCACGCCAAACTCGAGGGCGCGTTCACCGGTGAGATCAGCTGCGGGATGCTGGTCGAAGCCGGCTGCAAATGGGTCATCCTGGGCCACAGCGAACGTCGCCAGCTGTTCGGAGACACCAACGACGGCGTTCGTGAAAAGGTGCAAGCCGCAATGGCTGCAGGCCTGCGCCCAATCGTGTGCATCGGGGAGACGCTCGCGCAGCGCGAAGCTGGTGAAACGATGGAAGTCGTGCTCGGTCAGCTCGACGCAGTGACGGATCTCATCAGCGTCAAGGCCGGCACCGCGGCGGTTGCCTACGAACCGGTGTGGGCGATCGGAACCGGTCGGGTTGCGGGCCCGGAGCAAGCGCAGGAGGTGCACGCCGCGATTCGCGGGCGGCTCGCAGAGCACAAAGCTTCGCTGGGCGCTCAGACGCGGATTCTGTACGGCGGCAGCGTAAAGCCCGAAAACGCTGCCGGGCTGCTGGAATGCGAAGATATCGACGGCGCTTTAGTGGGCGGCGCGTCATTGAAGGTGGACTCCTTCGTAAAAATCGTTCAAATCGCCCGTGAAGGCGCCGAGCGAAGCTCCGCGAATTAGATAGATCGATGCTGGAAATTCTCGAAACCCCGATCACGGTCGTCCACATCGTCGCGTGTATCTTCTTGGTCCTGGTCGTGCTGATTCAGCCGGGCAAGTCCGGCGGGCTGGGCGCGGCGCTGGGCGGCGCGCAGGCACAGCAGGTGTTCGGCGGGCGCGGCGCTGGCAACGTGCTGACGCGAGCGACCTGGATCACCGCCGCCATCTTCTTTCTGACGAGCGTATCGCTCGCCTACCTGTCTTCGACCGGTGACGAATCTTTGCAGAAGCACACGTCCGATTCGGGGTCAGAGAGCAAGAAGTCGGACAGCGAGAAGTAGACGCGCCGACGCGGCACCGCCCGCGCAAAGTCCATGGCCGTCAGTCGAACGCTTCAGGACGTCGCATCGCTCACGCTAGCCAAGTGCGTGGCTAGCCTAGCAATTCTCGCGACAGGATTTCGTGCGGTCAGCGACGACGACTATGCGCGTACGTTCATCGCTCAGTCGTTCGCAACCACGCCACGCTTCGACCCGTCGGGCACGAGCTGGCTACCGCTACCGTTCTGGTTGACCGGAGGCGTGATGCGGCTCATGGGTCGGGAGCTTTGGGTGGCCCGACTGATCGCATTTGCGCTCGGCATCGTCGCGGTCCTGCTCGTCTACGCGGCCGCGCGCACCGCAGGCAGCTCGAAGGCCGCGGCTTGGGTGGCAGGCGTCATCACCTGCCTACTTCCGTACTTCGGCTGGCTCGGAGTCGCCACGGTGCCCGAGGGCTACGCCGCGGCGCTGATGCTCCTGGCGGCGGCGTCCACCACGCGCTCGCAGTGGTGGCTGCGCTGCGTGGGCGGCCTGGCCATCAGCGCGGCCTGCCTGTGTCGCTACGAAGCGTGGCCACTCGCCGCGGGGTTCGCAGCACTCTGCGCGTGGGACGCCCGCCGCAGCCCGCGTCTGGCCGTAGCCGCAGCGATCGCGCTCATTGGCCCCGCGCTATGGTTGACCCACGGCCAGGTTTCCCACGGCGATCCTCTGTTCTTTTTCAAACGGGTCGCCGCCTATCGACGAGCGGTCGGAGCAGCGCCAGAGGCACTCTACAAACGGCTGATCGGATTCCCATGGGGAGTGATCCGAGGCGAGTTCGAGCTGGTGCTTGGCGTAGCCGCGCTGGCGGCGTGGACGCCGCGCGGCGTGCTCAAGTCGGTCGCGAGACAGTACGGACGCGTGATCGGGCTGCTAGGTCTGGTGCTGGTCGCACTCGTGGTCGGCGACGTCCGCGACGGCGCCCCGACGCATCACCCCGAGCGCGCCGTGTTGGTGGTGTGGTTGGGCATGGCGGTCTTGGCGGGGACCCTAACCGTCAACCTGATCGAGAACAGCGACCGGCGACGCCGGCTGCGGATCATCGCGACCGTCATCGCGACAACCTTCATCGGCGCGTTGGGCTTGCGCCCTTGGCTTGCGAAGCGTGATGGGTTTATCGATCGCTCTGACGAGATCGCACTCGGCAGTGTTGCCGCGGCGAGCTGCCCGCCGGGGGTAATCGCCGTCGACACCCACGACTTTGCGTTCTATTCGATCATCGTAGGCGTCGCCGACCCCACGCGCGGACGGACCATCGACGATCGTGATCCACGAAGGCAAAGAGCCGCCGACCCGTTCCGGCATTCATCCGCGCTCCGTCGACGGCTCCAAGACATGGGCGCGCGCTGCGTGATCGCGGAGCGCGCCCATGCCGCCGTCGCCGCCACCACCGGCGAGGTCACGCGACGCACTCACCGCTACACGCTGGTGAGGGTCGAATGATCCAGCTGCGCGCGAACACTTGCGAATAGCCGCAGCGCCGCTGAACAACCCCGCCCCCCGCGCGTCTCAGGTCCATCCGGCTAAAAGCTCGGAATTTCGCACAGTTGTCGGCCGCCGGGCCGAGCGCTCGACAAACTATCTGAAATCACTCAGGATATTTCTATGACCAGGGTCACTACTCGCATCGCTACCTCGCTTCTCGTCGTTTCTGCCTTGCTCGTGGTCGAGGAGGCGCGAGCGGAAACAACAATCAGCCTGGCAACCCTGGCGCCACGCAATTCACGGTGGGGCAAAACGCTGCGCAAGTTCCGCAAGAAGGTGAAGAAGAAGACCGACGGCGAGGTCAACTTCAAGATCTATTACAACGCGGTTCAGGGCGACGAGGGCGC
>JAUIKB010000711.1 GCA_030430975.1 Polyangia bacterium | reverse complement strand
CGGCGTCGATCGAGCGCTTGATGATGTCTTTCCACTCCTGCCGGGTTTCGACCATCAGCGACACGATGATCGCGTGCTTGGGGTATTTCTTTTTGGTTTCCGCGATTTCACGGAAGTTGACCTCGAGCGGTCGGTCCGTGATCAGCTCGATGTTGTTGAAGCCGATCGCCGGGGTGCCGCGAAAGCTGGTCGCTCCGAAACGGCTCGAGACGTTCTGAATCGGCGTACCGAGCGTCTTCCATACCGCGCCGCCCCAACCTTGATCGAAGGCGCGCTGGATCTGACCGCCGGAGTTCGCGGGCGGAGCCGAAGCGAGCCAGAACGGATTCGGCGAGATGATGCCCGCGCAGTTGGTCGTTAAGTCAGCCATCAGCTGCCTCCCATCATGTAGTCGTGCATGGATCGCGCGGCGAGCTTGCCTTCCGCCACGCCGTTGACGACCTCTTTGCCGCCGTTGGCGCAGTCGCCACCAGCGTAGAATCCTTTACGGCCCGTCGCGCCGCTTTCGTCGACGATGACGCGGCCGCGC
The DNA here is from genome assembly GCA_030430975.1 of Polyangia bacterium. Classification (GTDB taxonomy): domain Bacteria; phylum Myxococcota_A; class Polyangia; order Polyangiales; family Polyangiaceae; genus JAUIKB01. The sequence goes on along the minus strand of JAUIKB010000711.1, from coordinate 3,568 downwards.
TCGATCTCGATGCCGTCGAGGCCCGACAGCAGTTCGCCCAGCTTGGCCTGGCCGATCGCGACGAGCGCGAGCTGAGCCGGCAGCGTGACCTCCTTGCCGGGGATCGGCTTCTTGTCGTCGTCGAGGCACTGGCAGCGGACGCCGGTCACCTTGCCTTCGCCCTCGAAGGCGATCGGCTGGACTTGCCACACACCGCGGATCGATTCGGTGCGGGCGGCGTGCCACTCGTGCACGTAGCCGGACATCTTGTGTTCGACGCCGCGATAAGCGATCGACACGATCGGAACGCCCAGGCCATGCACCTCGCGCACGGCGTCGATCGCGGTGTTGCCGCCGCCGACTACGACGCAGTGTTCGACGCCATCCAGCGACACCTCACCGAGCTTGAACCGCTCGATGTAATCCACGGCGCCATGTACGCCGTCGAGGTCTTCGCCCGGAATGCCCAGCTTAGTATCCACCCCCAAACCAAAACCAATGAAGACGGCGTCGTGCTGTTTCTCGAGGTCCGCCCACGAGATGTCCTTGCCCACCTCGACTCCCGTCTTGACGTCGATACCGCCGATCGCGAGCACCCACTCGACTTCTTGATGAGACTTGTCGGCGCGAAGCTTATATGGCGCGACACCCGTCGTGTTCAAACCGCCGACGTAGTCGCGCTTCTCGTAGATGGTGCAGGCGTGCCCCAGCCGGCGCAGCTCATGCGCGGCCGCCAGCGACGCCGGACCGGCACCGATCAGCGCGACCGACTTACCGGTGTCGGGACCCGCCTCGAAGAACTCCCAGCCCTCCTCGAACGCCTTGTCGGTCGAGTAGCGCTGAAGCTTGCCGATCTGGATCGGTGGCACGCCCATTTCGTTGTAGACGCAGTCACCGACGCATAGGGTTTCCACCGGGCAAACGCGTGCACAGCTCATACCGAGAACGTTCGATTCGAAAATCGTGCGGGCCGACGCCTTGACGTTGTCGGTGGCGATCTTGCGGATGAACTGCGGAATGTCGATCGACGTTGGGCAAGCCTTGATGCAAGGCGCATCCGAACAGAACAGACAGCGGTTGGCTTCCACCAGCGCTTGCTTCTTGTCGTACGAGGTCTTGAAGTCGTCGAAGACCGTTTCCGCGCGCTTCTCAGCGGGTTTGAGCATGGTTTCTCCCTCCCAGACGCCACGGTCTGGGCCGACAGTCATACCATGAACGGACAAATATTCGGACGGGTGACCGCGACGCCGCGACCGCCCGAAACGCCGAGAATCTTGCACGGCGCGCGTTTCTCTCGTATCAGGTCGCATGCTTTTCAAGACCTGGAAACCCATCATCATCACCACCTCTGCCCTGCTGATCGGGCTCCCGATCGCGTGCAGCGACGACTCCTCCGGCGGAGGTGGCGGCACCGGCGCCGCGGGCGGGCAAGGCGGCTCGACAGCCGGTACCGGAGGCGGCGGCGCTGGCGGAACGGCTGGCTCGTCCTCGATGGGCGGCAGCACCTCGATGGGCGGAGGCTCGGTCGGCGGCAGCACCTCGATGGGCGGCAGCACGTCGATGGGCGGTATGGGCGGCAGCACCGGAGGCTCAGCGGGCAGCAGCTCCGGCGGTATGGCGGGCAGCGGCGGCTCGACGAGCACCAAGTGTTTCCCGCTTTCGGTGCCTACGGTCGACGTCCCGGACGCCATTCCGGATGAGTTCATGAGCACAACGCCGGCGTGGATGCGTCCCACGGGCGAGACGTGCCCGGCCACCGGGATCGGCAGCGAGACTGTCCCATTCAAGACGTACTGCTACGAAAACGACACCAACGCGCCGATCAACGCTTTGTTCGAGATCATCGTCGACGACGACACCCTCGACCCGGCGATCGTCATTTATGACGGGGAAATGATTCCCGCGGACGCGAAACAGTGCGCTGCCGTGAGCACCGACCTCGTCATCGACTCCGCAGAGGCTGCCTACACGGTGCCGGCCGGCGGGAAAGTCACGATCGTGACAACGCTGCAGAGTGACGACACCGGCACTTACACGGTCGTCGTCGGCCCGGACGCATAGTCCACCGGCACGAAGTCCACGCGCAACGGGTGGCCTCTGAGCTACGACGCGCGATGATCGGCCGAGCTGCGCGCGTGCCTTAACAGCGCGGCGCGCAGCTCCGACAAGCGCCAAGGCTTGCTGAGGTAGTCGTCCATGCCGCCGGCCAGATACTCGTCACGGTCGCTTGGGCGGGCGTTGGCGGTCATGGCGATGATCCACGGCCGCGGCTTACCTTTCCACTCCTCGTGAATGATGCGCGTCGCGGCGAGACCGTCGAGCTCCGGCATCTGAACGTCCATCAAGACGATATCGTACGGTTGCCGCCGTAGCGCATCGAGCGCCTCACGGCCGTTGGCGACCATATCCGAGCGGTAACCGAGCTGTTCGAGCACGCCCATCGCGACCATCTGGTTGACCACGTTGTCCTCGGCGATGAGGATACGCAGCGGGTGCTTCTGCGCGAACGTGGGATCCCCGGCCCCCGCGGGCACCTCCACCGCCGACATCGTCATCGATCCCTTGTTGGAGTGCACGAGCTCGCGCAGGGCAGCCGACTTGACCGGCTTGAGCAAGCGCTTCACGCCGACCGGAATCGTGCCGCTGGCGCGATCGAGTGTGAGACCGGTGAGCAACACAGGAACGGCTACGCCCGAGGCCGCCAGCTCGACCAGCCAGGGGTCTGCGTCGTTTCGCGGCAGCGCGGCGTCGATGATCACGGTCGTGTCCGATGCGGCGGATTCAACCAGCTCACGACCGGCAGCGACCGAGTCGGCGGCTCGCGCGTCACATCCACAATCCAGCGCCTGCCGCATAAGCGACTCGCGGAGGATTTCATTCCGCACGACGACGATCACCAGCGAACCGGTCAGCAGCGGGGGCCTCGAGCGCAGATCGCCCTCGGCGGCCTCCGCATCCGGCAGATCGACCTGCATCGTGCAACGAAAGACGCTCCCTTCGCCGACTTCACTCCGGACGGTGATCTCGCCCCCCATCACCTCCACCAGCTGCTTCGTGATCGCCAGGCCCAACCCGGTACCGTCAAATCGGCGCGTCGACGCCGAGTCCACCTGCGTGAACGGGGCGAACAGCGTCGCCTGTTTCCTCAACAATCTTTTTGCCTTTTGAAAATGTTTCTATGCTGCCTGGATAGGCCCCATCAGATAAGTCATCTTCCATACCTTCATTATCAAAAACACACAACCTAATTTCCAGATTGGTATTTTCGGCACCTTTGGCATAACCCTTTGCAACCAATATCTTTGGTAGATATCTTTTAGCACACCCGTTAAAAATTCACGTAAACTACGTTCTTTTCATTGAGTAACTCAGCATGCGACACGGACAATTTGCAGATTACAACAACGAACAAGTCTCTTGGAAGACTTTAAAACAATTGGTGCCATTTCTCGCTGAGTTCCGATGGCGAGTCTTGGCCGCCTTAGTTTTTCTAATCGCTGCGAAAGTTGCCAGCGTTGGTGTTCCTTATGTATTTGGTATTACGGTTGATCAACTCAACTTATCGTCTGAGCAAGCCGTCGTTGTGCTA
>JAUIKB010000710.1 GCA_030430975.1 Polyangia bacterium | reverse complement strand
ACAGTCGTCTCCTTGCATACCCGACCCAGCCGGGGCGCAGACGCCTCCGAGGCACTGCAAGCCGTCCTCGCACTCGCCAGCGATCACGCACGGCATGCCGGGACCGGTGCTCTTGCCCGGTTCGCAGGTTCCTCCGTCGTTGCACTTAAGGCCGGGACGACAGGGATCGTCATCGTCACACATGTCACCGACGCCGCCGCCGTCGGGCAATCCACCGATGCCGCCCATTCCAGCGCTAGCACCGGAGCCGGCAGAACCACCGTCATTCCCGCTTCCGCCGGAACCGGACGATGCACCCTGACCAGCCACGCCGCCCACGCCGCCAACCGGGTCCACGGTCGCGCCGCCATCGCCGCACGCGCCTGCGAACAGTGCCGGCAACCCCAACCCGATAAGTAAGCTCTTTCTCATCTACTGACCTTTCAAGAGGCGGAACCCGACCGCCCATGGCATCGGACTGCTGAACGCTCCGTTCAGTCCCGCCAAACCTTGAATCTTCCGCAATTTTCGGTCGAAAGCAAGCCCGGCTGGGGCGACAGGCTTCCGCTGTGGGAACAACGCCGTAACCCGCGCTAATCGCCAGGTTAAACGTCGGTGCTGCGATTACACCGTGCGTGCGGCACCTACACGGGTTCCGATGTTCGTCGGCAGCGCGCGCTTTTCCAGATGGATCCGAGTCGCACGCAACCGCGTTCTGCCTCCGTCGCGCACCGGGTGGGATTGGGCACCGGCCGCCTGCTATTGGCCCGACGCGGATCGATTGGCGCGGTCACTAGGATTGCACGTACTACAGAACGACTTTCCAGTCCGCACGTGATACCAGATTTTTTCCCCAACAGAAACCTCCCGCTCGCAGCCATCGCACAGACACCCGACGGTTAGTTCCAACGGCTCGTAGCCCTCCAACGGGAGAGCGATTCCTCGAACTTTCCTCGGGATCGGCGCCGACTTGACGATCTGCTTGCGAAACACCTCCTCAACCGATCTCCACTCGGCGATCATCTCGTCGCTAAGCCCAGCTCGGCGCATGCACGACTCCATGAGGCGTTCGCGATAATCAAATAGCTCGTCCGATATCACCATCCAGTGGTGCGCGTTCCGCGGCCGGTCACCGAAGTATTCGTTGGTTCCACAAAATTTATCTCGCAGAAACGAATACTGTTTCTCGATCGCTCTTTGTTTAGTCACGCCCTCAAAGAAAGGGCTGAGCCGAGGGTCGGCGTACACTCGTGTGTAAAAGTCTGCCAGGATCTCGGTTAGTTTCGCCCCGTCCTGCAGAGCGGCCCACAGTCGCGGTTTCGGTTCCAGGTCGCCCGCTCGACGCTTCCTCGGTTCAGTTGCCACCCAGCCATTGTAGTAGCTAACCCGCTGGTAGCGTCAGAGTCTTCGCAGAAGGATCACGAAGGTGCCGCCGGGCGCGTACGCCACGATGCGCAACTCACGCTTCGCTCACCAGCGCCGATGCCAACGACCGCAGCTGAACTCGCGCTTCAGCTAGGAGCCTAGCGACACACGCCATACATGCCGCCGGCTGACGTGTCGCACACGAAATGTCGGCACCCCGAAGCTGGACCGTCGCAAGGCAGATGATGCCATCCGACGGTCGCGCAATGCGCAACCGCGGTGCAGATCCGCTCACACCGACCGTCTGTACAGCGCTCGAACTGAGAGCCATACGCCCCCTGACAGTCGATGTCATCGCCGCAAGCTTTACATTGATAGTCATTCTGAGGATTGGGCAAGCCGCAGAACCGACTCGCGCATTTCTCCCATTCCCCGGGCTGACACTCGCCACCGTTTGGCCGTCCGCAGCGGCCGGCTACGCAGTTCAATCCGGCCTCACACCCAGCTCACAGCACGCACGGTCATCATTGCTCCCCGTCGCGAGGTTAGCACGCGCCGCTCGTCGCTCGACGAGACCGAACGCGGTTCACCGTCGAGGGTGTAGCTTCATCGCGACATCGCGGCGTCGCGAACGCGGCGCCGGCGCCACGAGCCACAATAACGTCATGAGGAGGGCAACCGGCAGCGCGATCAGCCATAGCGTACTGACGAATGCCCAAGCGACGAATAGAAGACGGTCCCCCCAACTCGGCACCGGGTCGGTTTGAATACCGCACATGACGCGCATCTCGGTTACCGTTCGCTCGAGCATCCATCGGCGATATCCGATCACGAACAGGCTGTCGGCACGACGACCGCACACAAACGCGCGGAATGTACGCGCCGGCGCGAGCCAGATACCGAGCGCCACCCCGGCCATGTCGAACGGCAGCGCTACTCCGTGGCGCCCCACACCGCCACCGAGTTCGAAGCCCGACACCTCCGCCTCGCCGACCCAGTCGGTGCCATAGCCAGTCAGGACGTGATGCAGGTCGTGACAGCGCAGCGCCCAACCGTGGGCCGCCGGGTTCGGAAGCGCCATGGGCAGTTCTGGAATACGCACCCAGAAACTCTCGTACTCGATGCGATGCGCGCCTCCCCGCGCGAAGTATGCGTCGAGCGCTTCGGCCAGAGTCGGCGACGTCACCCGAGCATCGTAGCAGCGGCTGGTCCGACTGGCACATCGACGACTCGCTAGCTGACCTCTTCTTTCTTCTTTCAGACGGACGCCTGCGCATGTCAGACCGCCGGCCAGCTCACAGCTGGTCAGTGCGACGGCGCTGCAGACCGTGCCGCAACGGCGCACCACGCGCAGGCCTACGGAGACGCCACGACGGGCAGCACGATCTCCGCGACCTCACGACCGGTCTTGCCTTCGACTCGAAACGCGAACGCGACGCGCGGCGCGGTGGCCGGTGCCCAGCCGGCAAACCAGCCGAGCAGCGGTGCCTTTTCGTTGGCCGGAGCCGGGGCGTGGGCCGTCCCCGTCTTGCCGGCAACGTTCGGCGCCGCCCCATCGAAATGCGCTGTGCCGTCGGCATCCGTCACCACGCGGCGCACCGCGGCGCGCAGCACCTCAAAGTGAGGCGCCCACGCTGCCTTCAGCGGCGTTCCAGCCGCAGGTGCCCCCCGAAGCGACGGCGACGGCAACGTGCCGGTGGCGAGTGCCGCATAGGCGCGGGCCAGCTGCAGGGGCGTCACCTGGATGTCTCCGTGGCCGATCGCTTGGCTCAGCGTGTGGTCCACGCGCAGGCTGCGACCATCGGTCTTGTAGTACCGGGCCCGAGGAACAAAGCCAGCCGCGGCCTTCGGCAGCGCCTGCGTCGGCTCGCCGAGGCCGAAGGCATGTTGCACATCGGCGATCGCGTCGTGCTTCATCCCTCGTGCGACTTGAAAGAAGTAGATGTTGTCGGACAGGATGATCGCGCGGGCCAGATCGAGGCTGCCGTGGCTGCCGTAGCAACGAAAGCGCCGTTTTCCGATCGCCAAGCTGCCGCTACACACGTGCTTGGTTTGCTGGCTCATCGCGCCAGCTGCGAGCGCCGCCACCGCGGTAAACGGTTTGGCAACCGACCCGCAGTTGGCTGGACGTCCCGTCGCGAGATGTCGCGCGGCGAGGCCGGCGTCGGTGTTGTGCGGAAGCGTGGAAAACAGCGCGCGCAGGGTGCCATCAACGTCCATCACGACACCCGCGCCGCGTTCGACACCGCCGAACGCAGTCTCTAGTCGCCGGTGAAGGGTTGCGTCGAGACTGGTCGCGTTGGCGCCTTGAGCTGCGGGTGGACTCGCACCTAGCCACGGGCGGAGCGAGGGCGGCGGAGCAGCGGTGGACGGCGCCGTTGAGTCCGGCGTCCGAGCTGAGGCGGCGTCCGACACCGATGCGGACGGGCAGTTCGGCACCGGAGCCGCTGCTTGACTCGACGGAGCCGGGTTCGACGAGCACCCCACCAGGATCAGAGCGAACAGCAGGGGTTGGTTGGAGTTCAGCATGCGGCGAGCAACGCCAGGGGCGCCAAGCGTATTCCTACTACACCGCGTACGTGTCGTTTAGGTACCGACAGATGTCCCTCGACTCGAACATCTCGGTTTCGGTGTTCGGATCAGCCAAATACGGTACCTGCATCTTGCCGGACCGCTCTCGAAACGCGGCGCGACTCGGGCTGCCCTTGGCAACGTTGTGCAGGACGTAGGGTATTTCCAGCTCGGCAAGTTCCT
>JAUIKB010000709.1 GCA_030430975.1 Polyangia bacterium | reverse complement strand
GGAGAACGCTCGGTTCTCATAGGCACGTGTCGTACGGTGCGCTGATGAGCTTATCACCCCGAACCGTGCGCGGTCTGTTGCCCTGCGCCGTTCCGTTTGTCCTCGCGACAGCCAACGCCTGCGGAGACACCGACGCCGACGCAGGCGGGGTCGGCTTGGGAGGACAGGCCGGCAGCGTTGGCGGAAACTCAGGCAGCAGCGGCTCCGCAGGGAGCGGCCTGGCGGGCAGCGGCGGAACAGCGGGCGGCAATGAGGGTTCCGCAGGGAGTTCCACCGCCGGGACGTCGGGCTCCGCGGGCAGTGCGGGACCCGCGTGACTTGATGTACGCCGGGACTCAACCCTGGCAACCTGAGATTCTCGACATTGGCAACAACGACTGTTTTGCACACAGCAATGCCAACTGCGCCGATCTCGCGCGGAGCGCCTTTTTGACGCCGCTGCCGTCGAACCCTGTGCTCCCCATCGGTTTCTGAGGCGGCCTTCGTCCGGATCGGGCGGAGTGGCGCGCTGGAGAGGCACGCAAAGTGATGGAGCCCACGCCGCGGTGCGGCAGTCAGGGCCGGCGCCGTACGGGCGGAGACAGCGCCCCCGCAACGTCCCTGAGCACCGGTCGCGTCCAATCGATGAACGCGCGCAGCCGCGAGGACATCATGCGCGCGCCGGCGTAGACCAGGTTCACGGGTAGAGGCGGCTGTTCGAACTCTTCCAGCACGATGCGTAGCCGCTTGTCGCGCACAGCAGGCGCCACTTGATAGGCCAGGAACATGCCGAAACCGAGCCCCGCTGCGCACGCGTCGACGGCCGCCGCGGCGTGGTTGAAGCCCAGTCGACCGGTGACGGGCACGGATAGCTCTTTGCCATTGTCGGCGAATCTCCAGGTCGCGGGCCCCGAGGTTCGAAAACGCACACATGGGTGATCGCGGAGGGCGTCGGGGTGCGCGGGGCGCTTCGTCTTGCGCAGCAGCTTCGGGCTGGCCACCACGACGCGGCGCATAGTGCCGACGTTGGATGCCAACATGGTCGAATCCGATAAGTGGCCAATGCGGACGCCGACGTCGACGCCTTCCTCGACCAGGTTGACGACGCGATCGAGCAGCAGCACGTCGACGTCTACTCCGGCATGTTGCGCGACGAAGTCGAGCACCGCCGGCACCACGTGCATCTGCCCGAACAGCACGGGCGCGGTCACGCGCAGTTGGCCGCGGGGCTCTCGGCGACCCACGCCAACCAGTTCGTCTGCTTCCTCGACGTCCGCAAGGATGCGCCGCGCGCGATCCAGGTACACGCGGCCTTCCTCTGTGAGAGACATGCGTCGCGTCGTACGCCGTAGCAGCACCACGTCCAGTTCGTCTTCGAGTTCGCCGAGCGTTCGCACAACCGTCGGAAGCGACTTGCCCAGCGTTTCGGCGGCGGCGGTCAGGCTGCCGCGATCGACGATCTCGACATAGGTCCTAAGGGCGACGAGCTTGTCCACGAGACGAGATTACTCCGAAAAACGGAGGAGTGATGTCAATTCGTCTCTATTTATCAGTAGCTGCTTCAGGCCTAGGTTCGTTTCTGCCCGGGCCCGTGGGCTCGACCAAACAGGAGAATGACATGAGCAACGCAAAGACCCTCGGAATTCACCATGCCGGCCTGACGGTCCCGAACTTGGATCATGCCGAGACCTTCTTCGTCGAGGCGCTCGGGTTCGAGGTCGTCGGGGAGAAGCCCGACTACCCAGCGGTTTTCGTCAGCGACGGGACCGTAATGCTCACGCTCTGGCAGGCCGAACCCAACGCCCTGATCGCTGACCGCAAGAAGCATATCGGGCTGCACCACTTGGCGCTGAGAGTTGCTGACACAGACGCGCTCAAGGTGCTGCATTCGGAGTTGCGTCAGCGTCACGACGTTGATGTAGAGTTTGAACCCGAGTCACTAGGTAGCGGTCAGACTCGCCACATGATGTTCTCCATTCCGGGCAACATTCGGCTCGAACTGATCGCTCCCGTTCAGGCTTGATCGGTGACAGGTTCCCCGTTTCACATTGGCGAGCAAGCCGTGCAGGAGCGTCTCGGCGTACGCGGTGTCGAGACGTGGGCGCGCCGGGCTGTTCGCGACCACCTCACGGAGCAGCACCGGGATTTTCACACGTCGTTGCCGTTCTTAGTCGCGGCTGCACGGGATGCGGATGGGCGGCCTTGGGCCACGCTGCTGACCGGCGATTCAGGGTTCGTTACGAGCCCCGACGACCGCACGCTGCGCATCGGCGCGGCGCCCGTGCCGGGTGATGCCCTGAGCACAGCGCTGAAGGAAGGTGACGACCTGGGCATCCTGGGTATCGAATTTTCCACGCGGCGTCGTAACCGGGTCAACGGACGTGTGGGCAAGGCAGGCGAAGCGGTCATCCTCCGCGTCGACCAGGCATTCGGGAATTGTCCACAGTACGTCCGCGGGCGGGCGTGGTGGCGCGTATCAAACGAGGATGCGGGCGCGGCTGTCCGCACGAACGAACTGTCGGATTCACAACAAGGCTGGATTCGAGACGCTGATACGTTCTTCATCGCGAGCGGCTATCGCGGGGCGGGCGAAGATCCAAGCTACGGCATGGACGCGTCGCATCGCGGTGGCGATCCCGGTTTCGTGGAGGTGCTCGACTCGCGGCGCCTTCGGTTCCCCGACTACGCCGGAAACAATTACTTCAACACGATCGGGAACTTGGCCCTTGACCCGCGTGTCGGCGTCACGTTTGTCGACTTCGAATCGGGCAGCCTGCTGCAGGTGACCGGGCGAGCGAGGATCGACTGGGATTCCGATGCGGTCGCCGCGAGGCATGGCGCTAGGCGTTTGATCACGATCGAGATCGGCGCGGTCGTCGACCTGCCGGGAGCACTGCCCCTGCGATGGGATGGCGACGGCGAGACCGTCCGTTCGCTCGAGCTGGCGAAGCGCGAGGACGAAAGCGCTGACGTCACGTCGTTCGTGCTGAAGGCGCGCGACGGTCACGACTTGCCGGCATTCGAACCGGGCCAGCATCTTCCCATTCAGTTGCTGGTCGCTGGGCATGAGCATCCGATCCGACGGACTTATTCGCTGTCGAGCCGCGCCGGTGCGGACTACTATCGGATCAGCGTCAAGCGCGAGCCGCGCGGCGTGTTCTCACGCCTGCTGCACGACCACGTAGCCGAGGGCGCGATTGTCGAGGCGGCACGACCCGCCGGCGACTTCGTGTTGGCGCCCGGCGATCATCCAGCGGCACTGATCGGTGCGGGCGTGGGCGTGACGCCGCTGGTGAGCATGCTTCACGAGCTGTCCGAGCCGACGCGTCAGCAGCCGGTGTGGTTTGTGTATGGTGCTCGGGACGGCGCGCACCACCCATTGGCCGGCGAGGTAGCGAAGCTAGCCGAGAGCCGCCACGAACTGCGTACGCACGTCGCGTACAGTCGACCGCGACCCGACGACACTGGGTACGACAGCGTGGGGCGCATCGACGGACCGCTCATCGAGCGGCTCGTCGATCGTGACGACGCACACTATTACGTGTGCGGTCCGTCCGGATTCATGGCAACGGTGCTGGCGGATCTGGAGAGGCGGGGTGTTCCAGCGGAGCGCGTCCATGCGGAGTCGTTCGGGCCGTTCGGGTAAGGGCTGCGGATCACGGACTGTCGACGCATTGCGCCGACGGCAGGAGCACCGGCTCAGTGAGAACCGGTGGACGGATAGATACCGTACGCCGGTATGCGTCTCGAACCGGCGCCGCGGAGGGTGACATCGATTGTCAGTTGGCAAGCCCCGCGGGCGACGCAGGTCGTGGCGCCAGCAGTCGCTTGAAGTGCGCCATCACCCGACCCAGCATCGACTCTACGTCGTCGACTTGCACCATGATCAGACCGCCCGGTTGAACGAGTTCGAAAGCTCGGTCGATGGCTTCGAGTGGATCGAGGACGACTTCGATGCGGTCGTCGGCGAAACCCGCACCGAGCGCGCCACGTCTTGCGAGCGCGCACGTTTCCCCAGCAGGTCGATCGCGAGGGTCCGGATCTGCTAGAATGATGTGGTCGTAAACGGCAGCCAGAGCACCGCCCAGCTCTTCGATATTTGACGACAGGCGGTTGCCGG
>JAUIKB010000708.1 GCA_030430975.1 Polyangia bacterium | reverse complement strand
GTTGGCGCACACTGAACAGCTTCAGCAAGAGTGCCTGCTCCCTCAGCTCCGGCGACCAATCGGATTCCGCGGGACGAGTCAAACCCAAGTAGCCGTCGATGTCCTCATCGATTTCGCTCAGCATCTTAAAGACGCCGGCGCGATCCGTGACCGCGGCACGGGTCTTCTTGAACAGCTCCGAATGGCGGACGAACGGGTAGCGGCTGTTACGATGAATGCGAAGAAAATCAGTGAAGTTCGCGGCACCCAGTCGCCCAACAATGCCTTCCCAGCGTCGTTCCAAGCGTTCCAGCTCGACGGCGTGTTGGGGCTCACGATCCAGGGTCGCGAACAGGTGGTTCTTCAATAGGTCCGTTGCAGAGAGCCGAACACCCCTGGCGTTGAGCGTTTCGAACACGCGGTAGGCATTCAATTCATCGGTCACCGTAATCACCGTGAAGAAAAGCCGATCGCTCATCCGCTCGACCAGTGCCGCCAGCTTGCGGCTCCGGTCCTTTTCCGGCGAGTCGCGAACGTAGGCACCAATCACCCGATCGAACCACTCGAACGCGCTGCGCAACAAATGCTCGGACGCGCGAAAACCATGCTTCGGCAGCGGCTCGACTAGTGGCACGAGGTAGTTGGCGAAATAGTCGTCATTGTTACGATTGAGCGTCAGTTTCGACTGCGCTAGCAGCGACACCGGGTCCAGATAGCCGACGTATGTCTGTCGCAGCTGCTCGGCTCTTCGCTCACTGTCGACCGTATCGATGCCGTCGGCGATGAGACGCTGCAAGTTTTTCAACACGGCTAATACGAGCAACGCTAGCGTCGTCAGGCGCTGCTGACCGTCGATGACCTTGAACGTCTTCTCGTCTGTAGCCTGAAGCACGAGGTACCCCATGTAGTGAGACGTTCCGTCCTCCTGAACCGCTTCACGCAAGTCCGTCCAGAGGTCGTCCCACTCGTCTTGAGTCCAGCTATAGTCGCGCTGAAAGCGAGGCACCTGATAGGTTAGACCGTTGCCCATCAGCTTCCGGTAGGTGTCGTTCCGAGTATTGAAGTTGCTGGCCGTCATAGCGCGCATCGATCGTACCACGTTCGGTCATCCGTGCTCCAAACGCCAACTGCGGGCTATCCCGACACCGACGCACCAAACGCGTTCTGCCACGCGAGACGAGCATCAGCATCCCGCGCCAACGTCTCGGCCAGGGCCTCGGTCGCCGATCTCGGCGCCTCGGTCGCCGCAAGCCCAACATCTTCGACGAGGCCGACCGGATTGGCCCTCGCATCCTCGACCATACGAGCATCAGCATCCTGCGCCAACGTCTCGGCCACGTTGCTCACCGTCAAGAACACTTCGAAGAAAGGCTGCAGCGCCTCGTCCGTCAGCAGCCTGGTCATGCGTTCCTCAAGGAGGTCGACGCGTTTTCCTTTCCATCGCTTGTCGGCGAGGATGACGAGCAAGTCTTCGAGGCCGCCATCTTGCATACGAGTTCGGTCTTGTCGTACTGACCGCCGGACTCTGGCTAGTCGGAGGCAAAGCCGGCGCGCTGCTCATACCCGGTCTCTTTCTGGCGTTCGAGACCGTCACCGATCTATGGGGCGCGGAATCGCGGCGCGCCTTTCTTCAAGGCAAAAGAAAGTGGATTCGATTAGCTCTCGTGGCCGCTTTGCTCATCCACTTCGGCGCCCATGCCGCAATCGCCCTGGGTATCTCGACACTCATGTGGCTCGTCCTTCTAGCGTTTCTGTACTGCGCTATACGTCTCGAAGTGTACCTCGCCATTCGTAGCTACCGCCGGAAGTCACCTAACCCCGCCAACGTTATCTCGCCATCCACCCACTGTTCTGTTGTTGATGGCGTCAAAATCCCAAACGGAAACGTGGGCCACTATCCCAACGTGTCGTGTGCGAACTCTTCAAAGATGGACTCGACAAACCCGCAAACGCTTTCGGAGTCCGAGTTCAGGTACGGCTCCAGCAACGGCAGCCGACTCTGCAGCGCGGCTCGAACCGCCGCGTGGTAGCCGTCGCCGGGAAACCCGAACAGCGGCGATGAACAGCACGCAAACCCGTCCAGAATGTCGACTATCTCTATCTGCAGGATCTCGGCGACATGCGGCAGAAACTCGAACAGGAACGGAAGCGCGGGCAACACGGCTGACGCGAGCTGCCCCTTTTGGTGACAAAGCGAGGCCCACAGGTTGTGCCCAGCTCGCTCAGCGTCTTCCAGTTCCGCATAGCGGAGATCGAAGAGCCAGCCCGGCACCGGCTCCGCCGATCCGTACGCGGTTGAGTACGTTGACCAGTCGATCGCCGCCAAGAGCGCTCTTACATCTGCCTGCGATTTCATCCGTTCCCGCGACTCAGAACTCAGCAACTAATCCGTCGGCCCCGGCCACCACATCGAACGTCGTGCCGGCCTGGCCGTCTGGATTCCAGCCGATCGCGAGCGCACCTTCGATTGCCGCGCGCACGACCGACGGAGTGATCGGTTTCAGTTGAAAGATCTCCTCCGCTCTTTCGCGTGCTTCCGGCGGCGCGCTGATCAGCACGGGGTACAGGTGCCAGGGATCGTCGAACCGGAACCGCACTTGCAGAGCCGTACCGCGCACGTCGGCGAGCCACACCTTCAGCTGCACATGCGCCTCGTCGATCGGAGTGACCCGCCACGCATAGCGGGTCTCGTTCACGGTGATGGTGCGGAAGCGTTTCCTCATGTCGTGGCCCACAGCATGGAAGTGATGTTTGACGCCCAACCAAGAAACCAACGACGACGACCGGCTCTACAGGATCGCCAATCCCACGTGTCTGATCGACACCGACAACGCGCTCCGCCTCGCTGCGGTCGCCTTGCCGAAACCCAACCTACGGGCACAGCTGACGCCGGTTATCGACGACCGTTTGCATCATCTTTCGGAAGTGTTTGATGTCCGGTGGCTCGGGTTTGCAATCGGCACACTTAGCTACCCAGGTGATCGAGCCCGGATACCCCGGCGCCGTCAACCTCGCGCCACCACGATCGGCCTGATACGTGACCGCGTTCTGCAGGGCGAACGAAACTTCCGCCAAGCGGAACCCGGCTTGGACGTCCGCTGCGGACCACATGTTGCCACCGCCGCGAAGCTCCGTGCGGCAGGGCGGCGGACCGTGCGTCGCGCGCCGGAACAGGACGGTCGTCGGCGGTACGAACGCTGCCGCGTCGCCGTCTTGGTGGAAATCGAACAGAAGCGTCTCGGTGGACGCTGCCGACGCTGATGGCGATGGCGGCGGCGCAGATGCATCCGGCTGCCCTGTGCCAGCCGGAGTCGGCGGCGCCACATTGACGGCTGGCGGCGGCGCTGACTGCGCGGGACCGCAACTCACCGCGACGGCGGCGAGCACTACCGTCAACGCCTGACCTAGCGATCTCATCGCATGCATCATGCCGCACCGCGCTCAATCGTCAACGGAGGCATCTCGGACGCACCGCCTAGGGACAAGGGTTCTTGAGCAGCCACTTGCCAGTCAAGACGCGGTCGAGAGCCGGAATCCTCACGTCCAGTTTCAGGGCTGCGGCATCAACCTTCGGCACCAATGCCTTGAGCTCGCGCACCGCCGAACGGGCGCCGGCCACGTCTCCATGCGGAGCGCAACAATCGCCAGGTTGTTCATCAACGCCGCCCGCACATCATCCGTAGGAGCCTCGAACGCTTCGAGCTTCTGACGCTGCTCCTGGTAGTAAGTCTGAATCCCGCGTGTTGCTGGTCGTGCAGCGACTGAACCTCGGGGCCAGCTCGCGCCATGATCGGCCGCGCGCGGAGGCGGCTCGCAGGCACATCCCACGACGCTGGCGATAAGCGATACGCTCCACGCCATGGCGATGCGGCTCATACCCGACAACCTCGCCGGTTTACCGCCGGGCGTCAATTTGTCTGCCCAAGCCGAACCGACAGGGATCGACCGATGCGCGCGGTAGTCACGGGAAGTGCCGGACACCTAGGTGAAGCACTGATGCGCACCCTGCGCGGCGCAGGCACAGACGTCGTCGGTGTCGACATCAAGCCGTCCGGATTCACGGACATCGTCGGTTCCGTCAGCGACCGTGAATGCGTTCGCCGATGCATGGCGGATGTGAACGT
>JAUIKB010000707.1 GCA_030430975.1 Polyangia bacterium | reverse complement strand
TGACTGTTCCGGTTTCGGGGCCGAACCCGCATTCCGTGCAGTCTCGGCGTTTTTTCGCTAGCTTTGGCTTGGCGGCGCCGTGTGTTCAGACGCGCGACGTGGCCTGCTGATTCACCTACATCGTACCCCCAGCCGCGCACGTTCGGCCAAACCGACGCTTGTCCGACACACCGGAAGGTCTCCCATGGTTCGCCTGCTTTCTTCGATCTTAGTCCTCTCTCTAACTTTCGCAGCCGGTTGCTCTTCCGAAAGCAACCCCAACCCCGTAGCGCAGGGGGGCGCCGGCGGTGGTGGAGGCGGGGGCAATGGTGGCGAAGGCGCGCTGCCGCTCGCCGGTACAACGAACAACGGCGCTGGAGAATGCGCTCAAACGGTGCGCCCTGCTAACGACGATTTCTGCCATGTAGATAAATGCGACGAAGATCTCGCCTGCAACTCGGCCAAGGCGCGTCCGGTCGAGAACTGTTGTGTCCTGGTCGGCGAACCTGGGCGCGGCCAAACAGCCACGTTAGAACGGTCCACGGACACCAACGAGTTCTTCGGAACAGGCAAGCCGGATGTCTCGTGCTTCGACCCCGCCAACTACCCGCCTAAGCCCGATCCATCCAAAAGCGAGACGGTGACGATGAAGGGCGTCGTCAAGGCGTTCAGCAACGGCTGCGACCTGGTCGGCGTGAAGGTCGAGGTCTTCAAGGTCCGCCGCACCGGCGACCCCGCGACGGATGGCGAACTCGGAGATATGGTCGGAAGCGCCGTCGTCACCGATGACATGTCCACCGCTGTCGAGGAGAGCGACGACAAGTGTCCAGATGACCTCGTGACGAACCGCGCATACGAGTATCCGGACGTACCGACCCAAACGGAACTCGTGGTCGTGACCAGCGGCAACACGCCGGCGGACGGATGGCGCCCGCTCTACCAGTACAACACGTTCATTTGGGACGGCGACCCGGACTATGACGCCGGCGCAAAGGAGTACTCGAAGGACCTCCGCGCGTTGGCCGATACCGACTTCCAGACCATCCCGACCGTCGCGATCGGTTCGACCATTAGCGCCGGCAACGGCGCGGTGGGCGGCGAAGTCCACGACTGCGGGAATGTCCGCGTTCAGAACGCACGAGTCGACATCAACGTTGCTCGCCGCGACTTGGTGTACTTCAGCGACGACGAGGAGAATCCACTGCCGGACATCGACCAAAAGTCGATCGGCACGGGGCGCACGGCAATCTATTCGGCGCTCGACGTGAAACCGGGGTTTGCGCGGGTCTCCGCCACTGGCCTGATCGAAGAAGGCGGAAAACAAAAGCTCGTCTCGCTGGGCTACTACGACGTGCGCGTTTTCAAAGACGCCGTCACCAGCGTCACGTTCAAGGGCCTGCAGCCACATCAAGTCCCCTAGCCGAGGCTCGCCCGCGCGGACGGGGCGGGACGCCCCGGTCCATGGCACGACCGACTCGTTGCTGTTGGCGCGGTTTGCCGCCCGCTGTCGACTCCGCGCGCCGACGTCCTGCATCGATCTCGGCGCTGGTGGCGGAGCTGTCGTAGCCGAACTGGCCCTGCATTGCCGGCTCGGGCGCGTCGCCCTCGTGGAACGCGACCCCGCTTACGCCAAGCCGCTCGAGTCGATGCTCGCGGGGACCGACCTAAGCGCATCCCTGCACTTCGAAGACGTCGCCAACGTCGTGCTCGCGCCCGCCGACCTCATCGTTTGCAATCCGCCGTATCACGCGCCCGGTGCGGGTAGGCTCCCCGCATCCCCTGAGCGTATAGCGGCTCACTTCGGCGAACTGGCGCCGTTCGTGGAGGCCAGCGCGCGGCTGATACATTCGCGATCAGCTGCGTGCTTCTGCTTCTTAGCAGCTCGGTTTCCGGAGTTGTTGGCAACCGCCAGCGCGCACGGCCTTCGTCCGCGGCGACTGCAGTTCGCACATAGGACGCTGCGTGACCCTGCGAGACTGTGTTTGGTTGAGTTTCGACCCGGCGTCAGCGCCGATTTCGAAGTCGAACCACCGGCGCTCAGCCCCGGAGGCGATCCAACATGATGGCGGCTGCGGCGCGAACGCTCAGATGGTTGTATTCGCCACCCATCGCGGATCGCACCGGGTCGAGCCGAAGCGTCGCTCGGCGCATCACCTCGTCGGCGAGCCCCCACCCCGTACCGAGGACCAAAAGGACCGGGGGACCGGCTGACTCAAGCCGCGCTCGGCCCGCGGCGTAGTCGGTCGTTTCGTCGCCGCTTTGCGCACTCGTCACCCAAATCTCTGGACTACCGGCTTCGGTCTCGATGCAGTCCACGGCTTCGTCGAGGGTCGTCGCCGTGCGAACCAAGCGCATGGCGGCAATGCGGTCGGGTATGCGCTTGCCGCCTGCACCTTCGACCCAGTGACGACGAATGCGCTCGGCAAGCTCTCGCTGCGCCGTGACCGGATGGGTCACGAAGTAACCCGCGCATCCATACGTGCGCGCGCTGCGCGCGATATCGTGAAGGTCCAGGTTAGTGATCGCCGTGGTGACCGTCGCTCGTTGCCTATCGAGCACAGGGTGGTGAACAAGACCGACATACAGAGACCGCATCAGGAGTCCTTCACTAGGTCTGGGCGCCGCTCTTGAGTCCGGGCCCGCGATTGCGCCGACCGCCAGTCGCGCACTTTTGCGTGATCACCGCTCTTCAATACTTCCGGGACACCGAAGCCGCGAAACTCCGCCGGGCGGGTGAAGTGCGGATACTCAAGCATCCCATCACCCGACGGGCTGAACGATTCCTCGTCGACCGACGTTGCGTTGCCAAGGACGCCGGGCAGAAATCGAACACACGCCTCGATCACCGCCATGGCCGGAACCTCGCCACCCGTCAGCACGAAATCGCCCACCGACAGCTCCTCGTCGACAAACGAGCGAACTCGGTCGTCAAAGCCTTCGTAGCGTCCGCACACTAGAACCAGACGCTCCCGCGTCGCCAGCCGCCGGCTGGCGGCCTGTCGGAACGGGGTGCCCTGGGGCGTCAGTAACACGCGACGAGCGCGCCCACCGATGCGTTGCTCGAGGGCTTCGATGGCTGCCACCACGCAATCGACACGAAGCACCATGCCAGAGCCCCCCCCGTACGGGGTGTCGTCCACGCTGCGGTGCTTGCCGAGTCCGTGGTCCCGCAGTTGCTCCAGTTCGAGCACGAGGGTTCCGCTCCGGCGCGCGCGGCCGACGAAGCTTGTGTCCTTGAACGCGTCGAACAGCTCGGGAAAAAGCGTCACGACGCCTACGGTGAGGCTCATTCGACGAACCCGTCGAGGCTCGTTAGATGGACCACTCCGCGGTCGAAATCAACATGGTCGAACCACGGCGGGCGGAGCACGAGTTCGCGCGTCTGACCGTCGGCGCCGACCACAGTCGCTGTGTCGACGCTCGGGTGTGTATGCACGCCGGTAATCTTGCCGATGTCGCCGCCGGGCCCCTCAACCCGCAGTCCGACCAAATCGCTTAGATAGAACTCGTCGTCCTGAAGCGGTGGAAGCTCCGCCCTGCGCGCTAGCAGCGTGTGCCCGACCAACGCTTGCGCGGCCTCCCGCGAATCGATGTTCTCGAATCGCATCAGAACAGCCTTGTTGGCGCGGCGCGCAGCCGCGACGGCTACGGTCGTGTCGTCACCGCGCTTCGACCGCAGCCGCACGCGCGTGAGCCCTCGCCATCCCTGGCTGCTCGAATCATGAAGGTGCAACTTCAGTTCGCCGCGCACGCCGTGCGGGCGACCCAGCACACCGATTTCGAGAAAGTCGTCGAAAGCCTGCACGCTCGCCTCTGTCGTCGCTGCCGGGCGGTACGTTCGCTGCGGACCGCGACGGGTGTCGCGCAAACTAGTCGACGATATCCAAGTGAGTGCGTCGACCTACTTTCGTGGAAGCGGCGGTCAGAATGGTGCGCATCGACTGAGCGGTTCGCCCATCCTTGCCGATGACTTTACCGATGTCCGATTTCGCCACGCGTAGTTCGATCAGCGAGTTGTGGTCGCCGTCTATTTCGGTGACCTCCACGCTGTCAGGATCGTCCACAAGCGCTTGAGCAATGGTTGAGATCAGGTCTTTCAAATCATTTCGGGTAGCTTATCGCTACC
>JAUIKB010000706.1 GCA_030430975.1 Polyangia bacterium | reverse complement strand
CATCGCGCTGCTCGTTACGAAGTAGCGGTTCCGCTCGAGCCCCATGCTGCTAGCATCCAGCGTCATGGCATCAAAGCGCGGTTCGAAAGCAACGAAGGCTCCAGCCAAGAAGAAGGCTCCAGCCAAAAAGAAGGCGCCAGCCACGAAGAAGGCGCCAGCCAAGAAGAAGGCTCCAGCCAAGAAGAAGGCGCCAGCCAAGAAGAAGGCTCCAGCCAAGAAGAAGGCGCCAGCCAAGAAGAGGGCGCCAACCAAGAAGAAGGCTCCAGCCAAGAAGAAGGTCGCGTTCTCCTTAGCCGATCAGTCTGGGAACGCGCGTAGCTCGAAGGAGTTCGCGGGGGCGCCCTACGTCCTGTACTTCTATCCGAAAGACGATACTCCGGGCTGTACCAAGGAGGCGTGTGGTTTCCGTGACGAGATGCGTCGCTTCAAGCAGGCAGGATGCGCCGTGATCGGCGTCAGCCCAGATCCCGTGTCGCGCCATCAGCGCTTCGCCGAGAAGTACGACCTGAACTTCACGCTTCTGTCGGACCCCGACAAGGAGCTAGCGCAGGCGTTGGACGTGTGGGTGCTCAAGAAGAACTACGGTCGCGAGTACATGGGAATTCAGCGCAGCACGTTTCTGGTCGATGCGGGCGGCAACGTGCAGCGCGAGTGGCGCAACGTCCGGGTCGCCGGCCACGTCGACGAAGTAGCCGCGGCCGTCGCTGAACTCTAGGCGCGGTCACAACGACACGGTCGGGAGCGGAAAACCGGGGCGCGCCAGGTAGTATCCTTGGCCGTACTCCGCTCCCGAATCGATTGCGACCTGGCACTCATCGCGGGTCTCGATGCCTTCGATGACCACCTCGGCGTCGAGGTCATGGCACAGGCGCACGACGGCTTTGACCAAGTCGCGGCGTTTGGGAAACCGAGGCGTTTCGGCGATCAGCGCGCGATCGAGTTTGACCACCGATGGCTCCAAGTCCGCGATTCGCTTCAGGTTGGAGTAGCCCGCCCCCAGGTCATCCACGACCAGGTAGACGCCGCCCCGTGAGCGAACCTCGCGCAGGATACTCAAGCACAGGTCGAAGTGCGTCAGCGGCACCGTCTCGGTGACCTCGATGAAGACTTCGGCGTCGTGGGAGTAGATGGGATCGTCTGGACGCACGAGCCAGCTCTCGTTTAGCTCGCTGGGGTGCACGTTCACAAACACCGGGGTAGCCCCGCACAGTGGCACCGCGATCTCGCGAATCACGCGGCCTAGTCGACCAGCGCAGCGCGCGCTCACGGCCTGTCTGAACAGGTCCGGCGGCGCCGCAAATCGCGGCACCGCGCACCGAACAAGCGCCTCATAAGCAAACGTCTTGTTGGTCTTGAATCGATAGATCGGCTGGAAAACAACGCTCAGGTCTGCCGGCGCGACCATTTGGTACAGCGCCATGTCGGAGTCGCGACGACGCCATTGTCCGTCCGCCGGCGCGGTCGGGGCGTTCGAAAGACGGTTCGACTTGCTCACGTTGGCAACCCACTGCCCGGGGGGTGGCCGAGCCACCCATACGAACGCCGATCGGAGGGCTCGTCAAGGTGCGCGCTTGCAGTGCCTGGCGGCTGGACGTAATGGGAAGGCATGTCAGCGATTCTTCGGCTCAAGCGCTCAGGGAGCGGCTCCTCGCGGTGCAGCTCGTCAAGACCGAACCGCGCTCCGAGACTAGCGCTTGGCGGCGCTGCGTTGGCCTGCCTGCTATCGGCGGGTTGCAAAGACGAGGGCAAGGTTTCCGCTGAACACGCAACGAAGCATGTGCAGGTCGTGGCTAAGCTTGCGACTCAGGATGTCGAGGAGGTGAAGCGCGGTCTGCCAGAGGGCGTGAAGCAGCTGCTTCCGCTCTTCAAGGATCCCGACAAGCGGTTGGCTGAGGACCCTCAGCGCGCACGTGCGGGGTTGGACAAGGCGAGGCGCAAAGTGCAGGACCTGCGCGTGGCGAAGAGCACGTTTTTCGCCATCGCCGAACCAGACGGCAAGATCATTCGCAATGACCAAGAGCAAGACAGGATGGCTGGCAAGAACATCCTCAAGGCGTTCCCTGGGTTGAAGCCCACTGCCACCGGCGGCTTCGCAGAGACGCGCGGGTCGATGCCGGAAGCGGCCGCCGTGGGCGGCGACCTACCGGACGGTCAATGGGTGATCGGCCAGGGTATCAAACGGGACGGAAAGACAGTCGGTCTATACGTAACGGGATGGTCCTGGTCGGCCTATGCATACCGGTTGGAGAACAGCCTACGGTCGGATCTCCGGCTCAAGAAGGAAGAGTCCTCTGACAAGAACGCCAAGCTGCCACTGGTGTACGTGTACATGATTGTGGACAGCGAAGTGTACGGCGCACCCCAATCTCCGCGGGTGAACGCCGAGGCGATCAAGAAGACGAAGCCGGCGCTTTCCGCCACGCCGACGAGCGCTCAGCTCGAGATCACCCGTCGGGCGTTCGGCTTGGCGACCGTCGCGTTGCCCGTGTTTGGGCCCGATGTCGGCGTAGCGGTACTCAGGTCGGAGACGTAGGCGACGCCAATCGGCGCTCTAGTCTTGGCTGGAGGACTTTTTCTTCCGCTTCTTTTTGCGGCGCAGTTTGGCGAATCGCAGCGGGGCGTCGGGGCCGCTCCGACCGAAACGGTGCATTGCGTACAGCAAACCCAACAGGGAACCGACGCTGACCCATGCGCCCACCTCTTGATTTCCGCTCGCGCTGATGCCGATTCCGAGCAACGCACCGGTACCGGTAACCACCAATAGCGAGCGCGATCGATCCGGCGCGGTGGCAGGAGCTACGGCCATTGTTCCGCCTTGGCCCTCACCACGAAGTCACGAACGTCTCGGCGCAGTTTTCCCTCGGCAGCGATCGTCGTGTGCTCATGATCGGTGCCGACTTGGTCGTCGTAAAAGTAGTCTGAGTCGTTGAGCACGAGGATCCGTGCCTCGCGATCGTCGCCCGTGCCGCGCACCAGGATCAGCGCGTCGCCCATCGACGCGTCGCGACTGGGGATCGACTTGCCGATCTTCCGACGCTCAGCCGGGGTCGTGTAGGCCACGCCGAACTTCTTGCCTGGCGCTCCCACGTCAACCTCGATCGTCTTGCCACCGGCGAGCTTCACGCGTCGACCGCGCACGGCCTGGGTGCCTTCGTCCTTGAACGCAGAGATGATTATCTGCACGGCGCGCCGCTCATCGAGCGCCCGTTTGGGGTTGGCTGACTGCGCCGGCGCACCGCCGCAGCCGACGGCGGTCACCGCCAGCGTGGCTGGAATCGCTACGGAAAGCGCGGAAACTACGGCAAACAGACCGGAAATTGCGGTCGAGCGGCGAGACGTCAGGCGGGCTAGGGCGTTCATGTCCAGCAAAAGGTAGCCAACGGCTCCGGGTTTCGCTAGCTCTCGATCAGATGGCGGACAACAAAGCGCAATTCGGTGGATTGGCGGTCGCGGTTGTCCTAGCTGCTTCGGCCTGCACAGCGCAGCGCGTGCCGGACCCGCGCACGGCCGCACAGGCCTACGCGCAGGCAGCCGAACGTGGCGATTCCGCGGCCATCTACGCAATGATGACCCGAGAGGCACAGCGTACATACGGTCGTGAGGGCACGAAGCGAGTCGTTGAGCGATCAAAGAAGGAGATCGCTGCTCACGGTAAGGCGCTTCGCTCGAAGGACGCTAAGGTCGAGGCCCGCGCCCGAGTGCGTTTCGCGGACGGTGAGCAGGCTACGCTGACGCTGCGCGACGGTGAGTTCCGAATCGGTCAGGCGCTGGCGTTTCCGAGCGGCTCGCGGACGCCACAGGGCGCCTTGGCGGAGTTGCGCTCGGCGTTGTCTCGCCGAAGCTATCCAGGGCTGATGCGCGTGCTAACGAGCGACAGTCGCAACGCGCTGGACACCGATCTAAAGGCGCTCGTCGAGGGGCTCGAGCGTCCCGAAGCGCTGGACATCCAGGTAAACGGTGACAAGGCCCAGGTAACCTTGCAAGAAGGTCACGTCGTCAAGCTCAAGCGTGAGGACGGTGTGTGGCGTATCGAAGACTTCAACTAACGCGTCGCGCCGCGTTGCTCGGTGCGGGCGCGTGGGTCGCCGGCCCCCGCGCGGCGCCCGG
>JAUIKB010000705.1 GCA_030430975.1 Polyangia bacterium | reverse complement strand
CGGACTGGATAGCAACGATTGACGGCGTACGCGGCGCTTACGCTTTCGGACCGAACTGTCAGCGGTTGACGTTCGGGAGCATCGAGGTCGTTCGGCTGAGCGCGTTCGACTTCGCAACTGGACGAACAGCGTTTGTGCATTTGCCAGCGACGGGCATCTCCAGCGATGGCGATGTCGCGATCGGTCGTCCCGATTTCTTCGGGCACCCCGCTACGGCGGAGCTACTAGACGGAGAGCGAAGCGTTGCGTTTAGCCTTCGAGGTGAAGCCCGGCTGACCGGTACCACCAGCATCGGTGGACGTTTGTCGGGGAGCGTTTCGATTCAGCTCGTCGGAGCACGCGACGAGGCGACGCGCTACGGGCAGCCGTGCCCTAACGGCGCCGCCGACTGCGGTAACGCTTATCCGCGTTGCCTGTTTTCTGACGATTCGCAGAATTCGATTTGCTCTGACTTCTGCGATACCGACGCGGAGTGTCCGCAGCAGGGCGCTATCTGTTTCGCCCGGCGCTGCACCACGCCGTGCAGCGCTGGCCAGAACGATTGTGTCGCGCCGGCTCGCTGTTTCGTCGAAGGCAACAACACATCCGGAGGCTGCCTCTGACCCATCTATGAAGCCGTCGCGCCGCGCGGCTTCCTGAGCGTCGGCACTAGCGCGACCGAGCCGGCGAGGGCTAGCCCCACGAACACGATGAATAGCTTGTCCCACCCATACGCCTTGCTGACGCCTGCGGTGACAAAGCCTTGGAGCATCGCCCCCACGGAGCCCATCCCGTTGACGAATCCCGTCGCCGTTGCGGCAGCGTTCGGGCCGCCCAGGTCTTGCGCGGCGGCGCCGGACAGAAGCGAGTCGGGCCCGAACAGGCTGATGCCGATCAAACCCAAACACAGCATGTTGGCGCCGGTGCTGGCTTCGCCTAGCAGCGCGTAAACCAGCAGCGCGCCGGCGAGCAGGACCAGGGATGCCGCGGCTAGCCCCGACCGCGGGATACCGCGCAGTCGGTCCGAGAAGATCCCGAGTACGATCACGCCGATGATGCCGCCGGCTTCGAAAGCCGTCGAGACGTACGCGGCGGTCTCCTCATCGTAGCCTTGCGCCTTCGACAGATAGAACGGTAGCCAGAACAGCAGACTGTAGCGGATCAACTTGATGCAGAAGTAGCTGCCGCCGTAACACCAGATCGTCTTGTTGCGTATTACTGCGCGCTGGGCGGCGCGGCGTTCGGCCGCTGTGGTCGGTTCCTCGACCTCTGGGTTTGGCTCGTTGGCGCGAGGTTTCGAGGGCGGTGCGGTCTGGGGCGAACGCAACAACAGCAGCACCAGGATGCCGACCGAGGCCACGATGAGCGACGGTCCCCAGAACGCCCAGCGCCAACCGTACAGACCGAGCAGACGCCCCGCGATCGCCGTCGCGGCGATCCCTCCGACTTGGTAGCACGTCGCCCAAAATGCCATCACGGTGCCGCGCGACTTGTACGTCGTCCATTCGGCCATGGCGCGCGTCGTACCGGGCCAGCCCGTGGATTGCGCGTACCCATTCACGCAGAAGAACAAACCGAACAGAACGGCCGCGCTCGAAGCGCCAAACGCCGCGCAGCACGCCGCGGACAGCAGCATGCCGAAACCGATCAGACGACGGGCTCCGACTCGGTCGCCGATGATCCCGTTGAGAAACTGGCCGACGGCGTAGGCGCCCAGGTACGCCGTGTCGATCGCGCCGAGCGTCCACGTCGACACGCCGAGTTGATCCTGAATCGTCTTCTTGGAAACGCTGAATCCTTTGCGCGCCGTGTAGTACGTCGCGTAGGCAAGCCACGTCAGTGCCCAGGCGGTGTATCGATGTCGTCGCGCTCCGGGCATCCCGGGCCGACTCTACAACAGGTCGCGCTGCGACGACCTCGCATGGGGGGGGCGCCTTGAATTTGAGTTGGCGTACGCTCTGTGGCACGTGCATTGGGTGCGAGTTGTTGCGCTCACCTGTTCAAATACCGAGATCGTCTGCGCGCTTGGGTGCGAAGATCTCTTGGTTGGGGTCGATGAGCACAGTGACTATCCGGCCGATGTCGTCGCGCGCCTACCTCGGGTTGGACCCGATCTCGGAATCGACATCGAAAGAGTCGCCGAACTGAAGCCCGATCTGGTCCTGGCATCGCTTACGGTGCCGGGCCACGAGCACATCGTCGATGCGCTTCGCGAGAAGGGGCTTCCGTTCATAGCGCCGGAGCCAACGTCGATCGGTGATGTCTTCGAGGACGTGCGGTTGATCGCTGACCGACTCGGTGTGCCCGAGCGAGCGGAACCGCTCGTCGCCCGGATGCGCGCGGAACTGACTCCCGCGCAGGCGCCGGCCGTACGCCCTAAGATCCTCGTCGAGTGGTGGCCGCGACCGGTCATCGTGCCGGGGCGCGACAGTTGGGTGAATCAATTGCTCGATGTAGCCGGGGCTACGAATCCGCTCGGCGAACGCGACGTGAAGAGCACACCCATTACGGATGACGAAGCCGTCGCCATGAATCCGGACGCCGTTGTCATCTCGTGGTGCGGCGTGAAGCGCGAGAAGTATCGCCCTTCTGTCGTCTACGAGCGCGAAGCTTGGAGCAACATTCCCGCAGTGAAATGTCGACGGGTGTACTGCGTGTCCGAGGCGTACCTCGGTCGACCGTCCCCTCGACTGGTCGATGGCGCTCGTGCCCTACGTTCGATCGTGGCGGACCTAAGCGCTGGGCGCTCGGCCCCCGTGGACGGCGGCGTCCGCTAACGAAGCGGTGCTTACTCCGGGGTATCGAAGGACCGTTTCTCGGCTTCTTCGATTTTCGCTAGAGCCGCGGCGAGCGCGTCCTTGGCGCCTTCGAGCGAAACCTGGTCGTCTTCCCACTTCTTGGTGGCGCGGTCGGCCGTTCGCTTGAACTTGTCGAGGCTCTGTCGGGCGGAATCCAGGTCACTGTCGAGTGAGGCGAGCTGCCCTTCGAGCGTAGCGACCTTATTGTCCCGATCCTCGACCTGCCTCCGTGCCTCATCGCGCTCGTCGGTGCGTGTCTGTAGGTCGGACTTCAGGCCGCCCAGCGTGCCTTCGAGGTTCTCGATGGTGGCTTTGGCTTCGTCCAGTTCGTCGCTGCGTGTCTTGAGATCCTCGGTGAGCTGAGCGACGGACGCATCACGCGCTTCGATCGTCTGCTTGGCCTCGTCCAGCTCTTCGCCTTTCGCAGCCAGTGAGGCTTCCAGTTCGGCGATCTTTCCGTCGCGCTGCTCGATCGTGGTCTTCGCGGCGTCGTGCTCTTCGGTGCGTGCCTGCAGATCCGCCTCGATGGACGCGATCCTCGCGTCCCGCGACGCTTCGCCAGCTTCCTTGTCCTCTTTGAGCTGGGCGAGTTCGCTCCGGACCTCTTCCAACGTGGACTTGGTAGCGTCGTGCTCCTCGGTGGCTGTCTTGAGAGCCGCCTCGTGTTCGGCTGCCTTGGCGCTGAGCTCCGCCTCGTGCTCTTCCTTGAGTTCGGCTTCGCGCGAGGCCAGCTTCGAGCTGGCGGTGGCTTCGGCCTCGCTCATCGTCTGCTCGTGCTCGGCGCGGAGCTTCCCCATCGCGTCTTCGTTGGCTCGATGTAAAGCGGCGAGCTTGGCGTCGAGTTCTTTTTTGAGCTCGGCCTCGCGTTCAGAGATCGCGGTCTCTTGTGCAGCTAGCGCTTCGGTAGCCGCGCCGGCCAGGGCGGCGGCCTTAGCGATTTCCGCCTCCTCTTTCGCTTCGGCGACGGCCGCTTCAAGCTCTTGCTTTGCTGTAGCTTTGGCTTCTTCGACGCTGTTCTGGCGGTCCGCTTCGGCCGCTTCGAGCAACTCCTGCTGTTCCGCGCGTAGCGCAGCCTCTTTAGCGTCGCGGGCGGCGAGGTCGGCTTCGTGGGTGGACTTCAGTTCGTCGAACTCCTGAGCCCGTGCTTCGAGTTCGCCCTGGAGTTTCTCAGCCTTGCGCTTGAAGTCGTCGGCGCGCTTGCTCGCTTGATCCTTGTCGGCCCGCAGCGACTCTCCCAGCTTTTGCTCGTCCGCGAGTGAGCGCTCGAGTTCGCCGATGCGATCGTCGAGGTCGGCTTTCTCGCGTTCGAGACCGAGGGAGCCGTCACGCAGA
>JAUIKB010000704.1 GCA_030430975.1 Polyangia bacterium | reverse complement strand
GGCGGGCGGCGGGGGCGATGTGGCCGGCGGGGGGGGCGACCCTGCCGGCGCGGCGGCGGGCGGCGCGCCGGCAGGGGCTGCGCCGGGCGGGGGTGCCTCGACGACCTCGCCGAGCGCGGCGCTAGAGCTAAACAGCACAGATGCCGCCGCGACCCAGCACAGAGGGCGACGTTTCGATAAGCGGTCCGTCATCAGCGTGTCAGCATAGCAGCGCCGTGATGGCCGCGGGTGCCTGGTGACCATGGCCGGTTCGTGGCATGGAGGGCGAGCGCATGGACGGCCAGCAATCCATTCAGCCCGAGGGCGACGCGGGACGACCGACTACGCTCCCGTGCGCGGGCTGTGGCGGGCCGGTCGACCCGCTGAGAGCGGCCCGGGTAGCGATTTTCCGCGAACAATTCCGGTACTTTTGCTCGGTTGAGTGCCGTGAATCCTTCAATCCGCTGGCGACTCAAACCCCGCTGCCTGTACCGAGGCGCTCCACCGAGGTCGCTAGCGTCCCCGAGCCGCCTCACCGCATCGAGCGTCGCGATCTGGCGACTGCTCAAGCGCTGGCGGCCGTCGAATCCGACATCGTCGAGCTGGCCTCTGCGCCGGTCGAAGAGCCCGGCGTCGTCGCAGCAGACGAATTACCGGACGTCATCGTCACCACTGACGTCGGTGTCATCTTGCTCGGGGTGGCGATCTGCGCTGGTGGGTTATCAGCTGCACTTCTGTTGGCCGGTCCGTCTTCGATGGCCACAACAGCTCGTGTTGTGCTCGCGGTGACTGCAGCTGCGGCACTCACAGCCGATGCGTTCACCGGCGATCGCTCCGGCACCGACCACAGTCTGGTCGCTTCGATCGCCGCGCCGGTCGGGGCTGCCGTGCTCGCCCTCGTCACTCGGCTCATGAACCACCCCGCCGCAAACCAAGCCGCCACGCTTGCGGCAATCGTCGCGGCATCCCTCGCCGCAACGACGTGGCTGATGCGCCGCGCGTTGGCGCCGGCTGAAGCGGAACGCCTCGAGATCGGGCGCCAGCTGGACTGCGCTGCACATCGGGTAGTGGGCGAAGAGGTCGCACCGATCCGTTCGCTCGAGTTGCGCCCGGGTGAGGAGATCTTGATAGAGGCTGGTCACCGCGTGCCGGCCGATGCGGTGATC
This sequence comes from Polyangia bacterium, assembly GCA_030430975.1. Lineage (GTDB taxonomy): Bacteria > Myxococcota_A > Polyangia > Polyangiales > Polyangiaceae > JAUIKB01. The sequence continues at coordinate 2,966 of JAUIKB010000704.1, read as the reverse complement.
ACGGCGGGGACCGCCCGCGTGCGGCCATGGATCGGCGCAAGAAGAACCGAAACGCGGAGCGAAGGTGAGTCGATCGTCGCAGGTGCGGAGGTGATCGAGGGGCGCCTCCGGGCAGTGACGTCGTGGACTGGCAACGATCGAGCGTGGATGCGCCTCACCAATGACTTCCGCCGGCGGGCAGATGTCACGGCTGCGATCAGTCGCTCGGGAAGAATGCTCGCGGTCCAAGGCGCGCTGTTGGCCGCTGGCGTCGCCGCGTTCATCGGTTTCGCGAGCGATCTCAGCTGGGCGGGAACGCTTGCACTCGCCATCGGTGTGTACGCCGCTATCAGTCATGCCGGCGTTGCGCAGATCGCCGGGCTGCACGTCGGGCGCACCGTTCTCGCCGCGCTTAGGCGAGGGATAGCGTTCCGCAGCGCGGGCGTCATGGACCAGACCGGGAGCGTCACGAACGTCGTGTTCTGCGCCCGCGGCACTCTGCTCATGGGCGAACCCGAAGTAGCCAGCATCGAGGCGTTTGGGGACAACACCCAAGCGCGGGTACTGGCGCTCGTCGCCGGCGCTCAAGCCGGCGCGGTCCACCCCGTCGCAATCGCTGTTCAACGGGCAGCACGCGCCCGCGACGTCCGTCCCGACGGCGTGCGCAGCCCGACCGAGTTACCGGGTCTGGGCGTCACGGCGGTCGCAGCCAACGGGTCGCCGCTCGTGGTTGGATCCCGTGCGTTGATGTTGCGTGAACGCATCAGCGTCGCCACAGCCGAACGCCACATCACCGAGCTCGAGGGCATGGGACGCACCGTCATGCTGGTGGCCCTGGGTGGCCGGCTGATCGGAGCGCTCGGTCTTCAGGATGGGCTGCGACCGGGGGCGCGAGCGGCGGTGCAACACGTACTAGACGTGCACGTCGAGCCGGTGCTGTTGTCGGGTGACGCGCGAGAGACCTCCGAAGCGCTCGGTCGCGCGCTCGACATCGACCATATCCGCCCGGAAGTGCTTCCGACCGAACGCGGCGCTGAAGTCACGCGCCTAAAGGATGCAGGCGCTAAGGTCGCAGTCGTCGGCCACAGTCCAACCGACGACATCGCGCTCAGCGCCGCCGACGCGTCCATCGTACTCGGCTCTGCGGGCTCGACCGCTGCGGAGTGGGGCGTCCAGCTCGCGTCGGAGGACGCGCGCGACGCCGCGCTGGCCGTGCGCCTGGCGGCGCGCGGTCGGGCGGAGGCGCGTCTCGGCTTGGCGATCGCGGTGACTCCCGCCCTAGTGGTGGCGACGGCAGCTGCGTTCGGTCTTGCACCGATCGCGTTGATTCCAGCCAGTGGTCTGCTCGGGACGATCGCCGCACTGACCCGAATTCGCGCGCTGAGTGAGAACATCAGCGACGGTTGACTGTCCCGTCGGGGCGCGCAATACCCAGATAGTGGGTGAGGACGAATCGGGGGCAGCACGCATCGGGAGCGCACCGAAGCGTCCCAACGTAGAGCGACTGCGAAGCGAGCTCGACGACTACATGAGTCGACAGCAGCTTCGCAGTACGGAGCAACGCCGACTCATCATCGACACCTTCTTTGAGAGCCAGGAGCACATGACGATCGACGATCTGCTTGCCGTGGTTCGCCGGTCCGATGCGAAGATCGGCTACGCGACCGTCTATCGAACGATGAAGATGCTAGCCGCTGGCGGCATCGCTCACGAACACCGGTTCGGAGACGGGTTTACGCGATATGAACTCGCGGACGATGACGCTCACCACGATCATCTGATCTGCGAGGATTGCGGCGGCATCGAAGAGTTCGAAGAACCGTTAATCGAGGAACTACAGGAGCGGATCGCCGAACGCTACGGATTCACGGTTCGCGACCACAAACACGAGCTGTACGGTCAGTGTCGAGAATGCCGCATGAAGGCGAACGCCGGTAACAACAAGGGCTAGGTCGACGTCACCTGCACCACGCGACGGTCGGTTACGATGACGTCGCAGGCAACGTCGTGAGCGAAGCTCGGGACTTCTGCAATGATCTGGAAGTCGAATAAGACGAACACGAGCGTGGCGGGCGGCGCGTAATCCGGCAGCGTGGCGTCGTAGTAGCCGGCGCCGTAGCCGATCCGATGCCCATCCAGCGCTGCTGCTAAGGCCGGCACTATGATCAAATCGACGTCGCCGCGGCCAACGCGGGGCGCATCCAGCGGTGGTTCATCGAATCCTCGCCCCATCCCCGCTAGCTCTTTTGTCGATTTCGGTACGGCAAAACCGGTCGTAAACCCGCCATTGTCGTTCGGTGTCATATACGGATAGCAAACCCGCTTAGCAGCCTGGCGCGCGTGAACGTCAACAGCTCGAAGATCGACCTCCTGCCGACTCAAGATCGGCCAAAACAAGCCGACGCTCGACGCCGCTTGGTACTCGGGCAGGCCCAGAACCGTCTCCACCAGTCGTGAATTGCGCTCCGCCAGCGCCGTGGCGGGCGTCTGGCGCCGCACCGATCGCATGCGTTTGCGCAGATGTGCCTTGGCGCGCCTGCGGAGTTCGTCCAACTCGACTCCACCCGGCTCTTTTTGCATGGCCGGCAGCATACCTCTTCCGACCAGACATTCCTCGCACTACCCTCGCCGGGGCTGCCGATGATCGTTCTCAAGATCCTGCAAGGTGCGTTCGTCGTCCTGAGCATCGGCGCGCTTGGGTTCTTCATCCATAAGGTCGTCTGGCTGTGGCGCTACAAGTGGATTCAGCGCTCGCTGCTCCAGGACGAGGCACGGCGCCTAGAGGAAGAACGGGCCCGAGCTCTTCCGAAGTGGGATTCGTTCGCGGACCAAGCGTGGTCATCGGTATCCGACCGCACAGCGACGGGTCATGCTGATCCGGTCAGCTACATCCAGAGCGTCGAAACGTCGCTCGAAGGTATTCGGCTGGCCGCCGCGGCGGCGCAAAAGGTGGACATGGCACCGCTTCTCCGCGACGCGCTATCAAC
>JAUIKB010000703.1 GCA_030430975.1 Polyangia bacterium | reverse complement strand
TTCGCTACCAACGTCAAACGTTAGCGTCTCTTCGTCTCGCAGGTGCTCGGCGCACAGATCGAGGAGCCAATCAGTGTCGATCGCGCTGACCTGTCGTGCCACAACCCGCCCTGCGACTTTGGACGCGTCGACGACAACCATCCACTCCGCGTCCTTGACTACGCTCGTATCGACGAGTTCCGCGTGATCGCCCCCGGCAAGCGTCAGAGCTGTGCTGCGCGGCCGCCGGCGGCGTGCAACCCGATCGATGAAGCCGGCAGCGATCGCCTTCAGCATGGCGTTGTCTTCGTCGGGCTCATTGTTGTCTTGCGGAAAATGTGCGGCTTTGCTGGATAGCTGTCGGTGAACGCGGGCAGCCGTTTGCGCGGCCCCCGGATTCAACCCCAGGCGTCGGAGCGTGCGGTTGTCGAACCGGCTCTCGGCAGCCTCCCGGAATCGGTCGAGGCGCTCCAAGACGTCTGACGGTCCAGCCACCACATCATCCGACGACGCCCCTGCAAAGCTTCTACTCGGCAACAGGTCGCGTCCGCTCAACAGGGCGGCTGCCGCGCAGCCCGCGTCAACATGGCCATCGCGCGCCGCTTGTTCCACCATTCGCGCCAGTCGAGGCGGGAGCGGGAGCTCGGCCATTGCGCGGCCCCGTTCGGTCAGCCGCTCGCCGGTGCGCAAAGCGCCCAACATGTCGAGCAGGTTGCGCGCCGATTCGACGGCCACGTCGGCGGGCGGGTCGAGCCATCTCAACTGGTCGAATCGCAGGCCGGCCACCGCGAGCCTGAGCAACATGTCGCTCAGGTCCGATCGCAGCAGTGCTGGCGTATCGCGTGGCGGTCGGCTGGCGAGGTCTCCTGCGGTGTAGAGACGCACAACACGACCTGGAGCCGTCCGTCCGGCGCGTCCGGCGCGTTGAGTCGCGGACGCCTGACTGATCGGACGCGTCACCATCTCAGGCGTTGCACCTAGCGCGCTCACGCTCACCTGGCGCTGCAGTCCTGTGTCAACCACGGATGTGACGCGATCGATCGTGACCGAGGACTCGGCGAGATTGGTCGATACGACGACTTTGCGGCGTGGCCCGGGATCGACAGCGCGAACCTGCGCTCGAAGGTCGAGGTCGCCATGAAGCGGTAGGACGTCGACGTCTGACCCGTCCAGGCTTCGCTCAAGTGTCTCGATGCTGCGCTTGATCTCGCGGGCGCCTGGGACGAAGACCAGCACGTTCCCTTCGTCGTGGTGCATACACGTGCGCACGGCGGACGCAACGCGCCGCTCGAGCGACCGATCATCCGGTTTCGTCTGATGCTGTATCGTCAGAGGAAACATGCGCCCCTCCGCTCGCAGGCGGCGCGCTCCCGGCAGGTGGGCCATCAGCGGATCGGTGTCGAGCGTCGCGCTCATGATGACCAGCTTGGGGCTGCGTTCCCCGGCGCTACGCAACGCCAACGCCAGGCAGAGATCCACATCGGCGCTTCGCTCGTGGAACTCGTCGAGCACGATCGCCCCAACGTTTGCCAGCGCGTCTGACGAGAGCATGCGACGAGCCAGAAGGCCGTCGGTGATGAAGCACAGGCGCGTTTTCGCGCTCGTCTTGTCGTCAAAGCGCACGCTGTAGCCGACATGGTCGCCGAGCGGGACGTTCAGTTCGTTCGCGACGCGACGCGCGGCGAGGGTCGCAGCAACCCGTCGAGGCTCTGCGACGTAGACCAATCCTTCAACCGCCTCGAGCAACCAAAGCGGCACACGCGTGGTCTTGCCGGCGCCGGCTGGCGCCTCGAGCACGATGACGTCAGCGCTGGCGAGTGCGCTCGCGAAGTCGGACTTCAGGGCGTCAATAGGAAGCGGTTGCATCAGCCGTTCGGAGCGGGACAGACTGGCAGCCTATGGCATTGGCACCGCGGCGCGCAGCGTTGTTCGACATGGATCGCACATTGATTCGTCGCGATTCCGCATCGCTCTATGTTCGGTATCGACGTGACACGGGGCGCGCACGACGTCGCGATGTCGCAAAGGTCGGCTGGTGGTTGCTCAAATACACGCTTGGGGTGATCGACGCACAGCGTGTGGCTAAGTCCGTTGCGCGCGGCTATGCGGGACGAAGCGAGGCGAAAATGCGGGACGATTGTCGCCGCTGGTTTCACTTATACGCGCGTCAGCACGTACCCGAGGCTGCTCGCGAGGCTGTTCGGATGCATCAGCGCGTCGGGGATCTCGTCGCTATCGTCACGGGAGCGAGCCCCTACGTCGCGGCTCCGCTCGCCGAGGAGCTGGGCATCGAACGGGTGTTGTGCACGCGGCTCGAAGTCGAAGGCGAGCGGTTCACCGGACGGGTCGTGGAACCGATGTGCTACGGCGCGGGCAAGGTCACGTTGGCGAGTCACATGCTGGCCGAGGCAGATCTCGATCTCGGTGATTCGGTGTTCTACTCCGACAGCATCACCGACCTTCCGCTGCTCGAAAGCGTCGCTAAGCCGGTTGTAGTGAATCCCGATGCTCGCCTTCAACGCATCGCCTGGGATCGCTCGTGGCTCGTCGAGCGCTGGTAGCGTTAGCGGTGAATTCGGATCGCGTACGTCAGCTTGGCGATGCTCTTCAACACTCCGGGCACGCGCTTGGTCAAGTTGATCGACGGCGGGCGCTTCTCCATCACCCGGACGGGGATCTCCCGGATAGCCAGGCCCTGGCGGTACGCGCGAATGACAAACTCGCTGGCAAATACGTCTTTGTCGACGACGCACGCGACGGCGATGGGGGTCAGAGTGGCTCTCCGAAACGCCTTGAGCCCGTGGGTGTCGGTACCTTTGAATCCGAGCAGCGCGCGCAACATGCCCGTATAGACGATGCTCGCCGCGTGACGCGCCCAAGGGCGCTCGTCGGCGGCGCCAGCGATCAGTTTTGAGCCGATCACCATGTCCGTTTCGCCATCCCGCAGCAGCTCAACTGCGCGTTGATGGAAATCGGTGTCGCAGAGATCGATCTCGTCACACAGAACGATCGGCGCCTTGGCGTCAAGAATGCCACGCCGCATCGCGAGCCCGTAGTTGGGTTCGTGCACGGACAGGGTGCGAACCTCAGCGTACTTGCTGGTGAGTTCGCGCGCGATTTCCACGGTACGATCGCGAGAGCCGTTCTCAGCCAGAATGATCTCGTAATGCCAGTCGAGCGGCTTGAGCCGCTCGCGGAGGTCGACAACCGCGGCGTGAAGGATCGCCTCCTCGTTGTATACCGGGATGACGATTGAAACGTCGGGGTTGTTGCTCATGCGGACCTCGCATCCGAACCGGTCGCTTCCCGGGCGGCATCGACGCCGAATAGCAGGGCGTCCTCCATCGAACTGTAATTCCAGCCTCCATAGCGACCGGTCGAGATGATGTTGCGCTCTTTCAAAGCGGGGTGAATCAGTTCGACGGCGTCGTAGTAGTCGTGATCGAACACCACGTAGGCGTGATCGATTCGGCGCAGTCGAGCGAATTCAATGTCGGCGGGCCGATCGATGATCCGCAGGTCGGTCAAGCCAGATGCGACGCGCGGTAGTAGTTCTTCGAGATCCGGCGGAGCGCGGTCCGCCAGCTCAACATAAAGACACGACTTGCCGGGCGGGGCCATGGCAGCAGAGAAGTTCGAATAGCAACCGACCCGATAGAACGGGTACTTCGCTTCGGGCACGTAGACCCAGTGGACGTCCTGGCCACAGGGGCGTTTCAGAGCCACGTCCAAGTAGTACAGATGTGTGCAGCGTAACCGCTTTCCGGCTGCCTGCACATCGTCGGGTAGTCCGCTGCACAACCGCAAGAGTGAATCGAGTGGCGCGGACGTGATGAGCTGGTCGTACTCGATGCTCTCATCGTCGAAGTTCAAACGCCGTCGCTGCGTGTCGATACTGCGGACCCGGCGTTCGAGTTCGAGATGTTTCACGCGCGTCGCCATCGCCTTGGGCAGTTCACCTATCCCAAGCCGCGGATAGACGAAGTGCGTGTTGTAGCCTAGCTCTCGGTCGTTCAAGCCGACCGCTCCTGCCACGACGTCTTCTAGTTTCGGTTTGGGCACGAAACGTTGACACCAGGCGGCGGTGATCTCGCTGGGGGCGACACCCCATAGCCGACTGTTGTACGGGATCA
>JAUIKB010000702.1 GCA_030430975.1 Polyangia bacterium | reverse complement strand
CTGCTTCGCATGCTTGAGCGTGCTGTTTCTGAAGTTCCAGATGTGTCCTCGCGAGCGCGTTGACAACGGTTTGGGCTTCAATTCGTGCGTAAGGCGCGCTCGACATTTCGAGCGCCTGCTGCAGCTCTTTGTTCAGCGTAGGTGCCTGCCCTTGCTCTTCGCACGGGTCGGGCGCTGGACTGGTCGGTGCGGCTTGCGGTGTAGCCTCGATGGTGGGCGGAGCACCGCCGCAAGCAACGATGGAAATCGCCAGCGCCGCAGCCAAACCCCACTTGATTCGCATAGGCAGACTTTTTCAGAAGGACGGTTCGTCAGCAAGCGATGGACGTGACGTCTACGCAAACCCGCGAACGGACGGTTGATTTCGTTGGGGTCTCGTGAGATCGCACTTGGGTGAGAGTCGTTCCCTCTTCAGCCGGGCGCCACGTACCTGTCGGGAAGATCTGGATTCGCGTGGTGTGGATAGTGTACGCCACGGTGCTGATGGCTGGCTGCGCCTCCGTCCCCAAGCCGACGCCGCTCGCAACGGCGACCGGCCCCGAATTGCGTGGTCCGCTCAAGGCACGACAGGGTTTTCGGACGCAACTAGTCGCTGTCGCGTTCGACGCGGACGGCCCCCTCAAGCCACTCAGGGGGTTTGAACGAGTACGCTATGCTTCTCCTGCCGGAAAGTTGGCTGCCTACCTATCAAAAAATCCTGGTGGGAAAAATCGGTACCCGGCGGTTGTGTGGGCTCATGGTGGCTTCGGAGGAGCCGGGTGTGGCCGGTCCAAGATCTTTCGGGAACGGAATATCGTGATGCTGTGTCCGTCGTGGCGGGGTGAAAACGATAATCCAGGTCGCTACGAGATGTTCTATGGAGAGCTTGACGATGCGCTAGCTGCGGTTCGCTACTTGGAATCGGTTCCATACGTGGATCCCGACCGGATTTACTTCGCGGGGCACAGCACCGGAGGGACGATCAGTCTGCTGGTGGCCGCATCGACGAGCCGGGTTAGGGCTGTGTTCGCGTTGGGGGGAGCACCCGACATGCGGGCGGTGGTTGCCGACGGTGGGTACGGCAACACACCCTTCGACGAGAGCCGCGACGACGAGATCCGCCTCCGGTCACCGATCGAGTTCGTAAACGAGATGCTCGTGCCGACGTTCTACTTCGAGGGCGCGGAATCGGGTTACGCCGCGGATGCAAAGCGCATGGCCGAAGTGGCCGATTCCCATGGGCGGGCAGTACACAGCTACATCCTCGCTGGGGGCGACCACAACATCGTCGAACCCGTACTCAACTCGATCGCGCAGGCGATCGCTGACGACAAGATCGACTCGAAGTTCGAATTCGATGCCGAACGAGAGCAACGTCGATTTGAGCATTTCGCTTCAGCGACCGAGCAGGGCTTCTGGGTATCGGACGAGGTGGGAAACACGCCCCGGCTCGACTTACAGCCTATGCCGGTAGTCGGAACGCGTCTCCGCTTGCGAACGGAGGTCGCGATTCGAATGCAAGACGGTACCGTCCGCTATGCATTGACGATCGCACTTCGCATTACTGACCTCGCGGCGTCCGCGGACGAACGCCAGCTGTACCTTGCTGACTTCACCGTTGATGACTTCGAGCTGAAGACGGTGCCCAACCAAGCGTTCCGGACTGCATTCGAGAAGACATTCCCCAAGGTCGTGGGTCTGAACGGAAGGATCACCGCGTTCTTGAACCACCAGTTTGCCGCTACTGAGGTCCTCGCCGGCGGTCAGCCGGCGGGCGAAAAGGCGACCGCACAGGTGATACTCGCTCTGTCGGGCCTGGGTTCGGTAGTGCCAGCCCACCCGGTGGGCGGAGGCGCCAAGTGGAGGTACGGCGGTGCAGTTGAGAAATCCGGTACGCTCGGAGCGAGCATTTCGCGTTTGGAGCTGGTGAAGGCAGCTCCGCGCGCCCTAGTGCGGTGGGAAACGGATTGGCGTTCGCTACAAACGGGGAAGCTTCGGGCGCTCCAGGAATCGGGGGAACAAACTTACGATGAGCGCAACCGACCGACCGAGCGGCGAGCCAGCTTCATCTTCAGGTACAGCACCGCGGTGGCTAAGAACAAAGCGAGATCATTACAGCTGACGTCTCGCATTGAATACGACAGCGAGCAGAGTGCCAGCGACTAGTCGAGAGCACTGCGAACTGGGTTAGACTCGCCCGGATGCTGGACGCGTTGGTCATAGGGGGCGGGCTCAGCGGCCTACGCGCCGCCGAGTTGTTGTTGGCGGGCGGCGCCGAGGTCGAGCTAGTCGAAGCGCGGGAGCGAGTCGGCGGACGGCTTGAATCCGTCCAGGTCGGGGCCGGGACGTTCGATGTGGGCGGCCAATGGATGGGGCCGGGGCAGCCCAGGCTAGCGGCGTTGGCACACCGTCTGGGTGTCGCGACGTTTCGGACGTACCACCGCGGGCGCGGAGTGTTTCACGTCGGCGGTCGTGTGCACCGATCGGCCGCCGAGATCCCGTGGTTTGGCGTAACGGAGACCGCGCGCATGGGCGTGGTGTTGGGCATGGTCGACCTCGCACGCCGCGGCGTTGACGCACGTTCGCCCTGGACCGCCCGACGGGCTTTGCATCGCGATAGCGTTACGGTCGGGGAGTGGGCTGACGAGACGATTCGCCCAGCGCGAGTGCGAGGCACGTTTGACGCGGCGGTGCGCGTGGTTTTCGGTGCGGAGCCGAGCGAACTCAGCCTGTTGTACTTCTTGTCTTACCTCAACGCGGGCGGCGGTTTGCTCAACCTCACCGGGGTCGAGCGCGGCGCGCAGCAGCTCCGGTTCGTCGGCGGCGCCGGCGGGCTGGCAAAAGCGTACGCCGAATCGCTGCGCTGTCGGATTCGATATGGCAAAGAGGTCGTGCGGATCGACCAGCATAAGCCGGACCGGGTGCGCGTGCGCCTTGCTGGAGGCAAGAAGCTCAAGGCACGGTACGCGGTCGTCGCGCTTCCGACCAACATGCTTTCCCACATTGAGTTCCGGCCAGTGCTTTCGCCCATGAAGGCCCGCCTCATTGAAGGCGTCGAGATGGGGCACACGGTCAAGGTGCTCGTGACGTACCGTCACGCATTCTGGCGAGACGCGGGCCTGAGCGGAGAGCTCGTCAGCGATCGCCCACCGCTGTCGGTCGTGTTCGACAACTGTGACCGAGGAGGCGTGCAGCCGGCTTTAGTTGGGTTCATCGTGGGTCAGGCCGCCGGCGAGTTCATGGCTCAGAGTCCGCAGAAGCGGCGCGAAGTGGTACTGCAGCAGCTGTCGCGGGCGTTTGGTCCGGCCGCCCTGAGCTGCAGCGAGTACGTCGAGCGCGACTGGAAAGCAGAGCGTTTCAGCGGCGGCTGTCCGGCTGCCAATCCGAAACCGGGCGTGCTCACGGCGGCGGGTCCGGCGCTTCGTGAGGCGCAGGCACCGAGACGGCGTCGCGCTGGACCGGTTACATGGAAGGCGCGTTGCTGGCCGGGGAGCGCGCGGCCAGCGAAGTGCTGGCGTGTCTCAGCTCGAGGCGCCTGACTTCCGGAAAATAGCCAGGTGATTGTTCGCCGGTAGCGGCACGATGTCCGGCTCCGCGTCGAACCCGACCGCTTCGGCGCGCTGGCCGATGCGGCTGAGGTCGCGAACGCCCCACGTGGAATTCTGTTCGCGAAGCGAGCGGTCGAACTGCTCGTTGCTGGGCGCCGTGAACACGCCGTCGAACCGGTAGGGGCCGTACAGGATCAAGCGACCGCCGTTCGGCAGGCATGCGGCGCTACCGCGCAACAGGCCGAGCGTCGCCGACCATGGGGCGATGTGCACCATGTTGATACACACCACCGCGTCGGCACTGGGCCATGCGTCGCGCTCGACGTCGAGCTGCACCGGTGGAAGGACGTTGGCGACGCCCGAGTCCGTAATTAGACCCGGCCACATTGTTCCGCTCACGGCATCCCCTGGTGGTGTCCGAGAACGTGCCGGTCACACCGAGGCGGCTGTGGACTTGATGCAGCTGGCTGGTTTGGAACCAGTTGCCGTAATTGGAGAGATTGTGGGCGATGATGGCGAGCTTCTTCGTCTGCCCCAACTTCTTGAATTTGGTTCTAGAGAAAACGTCCCAGTCATCACGATTGGC
>JAUIKB010000701.1 GCA_030430975.1 Polyangia bacterium | reverse complement strand
CATTTCACGGCAACAACCACTCGACGGATTCGCCCCTGACCAAGCCCTACATTCCAAAGGTCATTCCGGCGCTGACGGGCTTCGACCTAGGCCTTCGTACAACCGAGCCTGCAAATATCGCGATAGAAATCGTGGTCGAGATCGTGGATAAGGGTTCGTCCGGCAAGGTCGCCGAAGACGGCGTGGAAGACCGCGACTTGATGCGGGTACCTCGCACTTTCATCACGGCCAGTTAGGCACCGTCGCGGGCCGCGTCGACAAGGCGTAGCGCTAGGGCCGCGTCGAGCCGGTCGGCGCTGAGCTTGGCGCGGATTTGGGACGTGGCATCGGTGCAGCGCTCGCCCGGCCAGATGCAGACGGTGCAGGCGTCGGTATCGGTTCGTCGGCGGCGGGAGGAAGGCCGTTGGTGATCAGATCGATCGCGCGTTCGGCGGCGCTTGCGGCCGTTGCCGAGTCGAGCGCCAAGACGATGTCTACGCTGGACTTGGCTAGTTTGGTGTTTACGGACGTCGTGACGTCCACCCCGAGCGCGAGCCGCGCGGGCAGCGCGAATTCTTTGAGCAGTCCCCGTACGAATCCCAGCAGCTCCGTCGCGTCGTCCTCACTGGCGGCGCCGAGCAGGACGTGCAGCCGGAACGTCGGCGCGACCTGCATCGATAGGGCTGCGCCGCGGATGAGCCCGAGCGTCGACTGCTCCGCCAGTCGCGGGCCAACCATCTCGACGAGCCAGGCTTTGTCGATGATCCACGTCGCGACGACTGCCGAGTTCACGTCGACGCCGCGTCGCAGAGCCTGGTGCAGTGGATCGCCAACTGCTGTGGGGCGCCGTCTGTCTACGGTGTCGATCATCTGCCTGAGGTAGCCGGGCTCGCTGAGCAGCACGGGACCGCCGGCGCGGATCGCGATTTCGCCCCCCGCCAGCTGTTCGGCGTCGCGGATCGAGATGAAGCTGCCGATGGGCGTTGGCACCGGATTGCCGCCACGTTTGACGATGGCGCGGGATACGCAGCGCTGGAGCTGTTGTTGGTCGAACGAGCCGAGCGCGGCGATGCCGAACTGTGGAGCGCTGGCGCCCGGCGGCCGCTTCGGCATCGCGAGCGCGACGCGCTCGATCTTGACCGTGGGGTCGTCACCACACAGGTCCGTCAACCGACCAATGCCCGGGAGCTCACGGCCGCTAGCCGTCAACTGGCGCCCGAGCGCGCTGGCCTGTAGGCGCTTCATGTCGGCCGTTACGAGCAACGCGGCTCCGGACGGCAGTACCTCCAGCGGCCTAAGTCGATTCGGTTCCGGCGTCGGAGCGCTCGGTTTTGCATTCAGCGCGAAGATCGCCACTGCCGCGCCGGCGATGGCGATCAACATGCCGACGTTGAGCTGGTGGGTATTCACTGCGGGCTAGGGTGCCCTGAACTGAGCCTGGTTGCTACTCGGTGCCGGTAGCTTCGACGTCGCGTCGATCGTCGCCGCGCCGACGTCCCTCGGGCCGAGGCGGGAACACCCGGCGGTCGAGCGGTGCGCGTCGCTCGAGTACCGATCGTTTGCCGCCCGGTTCCCGGAAATGGGTCAGAACGTCCGCAATCGTGTCGAGCTGCTGCAGATGGACCTCGGCGGCGTGTTCATCACACAGCCGAAAGATGCGTGTTTCGATCAAGATGCGTCGAAACAGGCGCGTTCCGCGGCGCTTGGAACTCAGCTCCGCACCCGCCGCCTCCAGACCGGCACAGACTTCGCACTCGGTAGTCATCGGTGCAGCCTGCGCACGGCGGCGGGCGATCGGACAAGTTTCTGACGGTGCTGTTAGTTCCGTTAGACCGAGAAGTCGCCGCTGGCTTCTTCTTCCGCGGCTTCAGTCTCGAGCACGCCGATGATCTCGCGCTTCGTGTTCGGCCCCGCTTTTCCGTCGATGTCGAGCTCGTGGTGCTCTTGGAATTCCTTCACAGCGTTTTGGGTGTTCGGACCGTCGATGCCGTCCTCGGTGCCAGCCGTGTAGCCCAGCTTGTTCAGCGCCTGCTGGACGCCTAGCAGCGTGTCGAGGTTGATTTCGCCAAATTTCTCAGAGCTATGCGCAAACGTTGCCATGGGGGTACCTCGCTAAGATTGAGTTCGCGCGAGTCACCGCGCGGCCCGGATACCTAGATCGATCTTGGGACGGCCGCTAGCCCCCGCGGTGTGGCGGCCTAGCGATAAACGAATACGCCTCGCAAGTCCTCAGTTGCCGAAATCCGCGCACCGTTCTTCTTGATGGAGAAAGCCTTGAACTGGTAGAGGCTGCCGGTTTCCAAAGCCGGCCCGGCGTAGGGGACTTCAACTTGCTTGCTGCCCGAGACGCCAGGCACGTTGAGTTCCTCCCAAACCTGCGTTCCATAGGCATCGAACACGAACACTTCGTAGTGGTCTTCGCCGGAGTCGTCGTCCCACTTGAACACGGGGGTGCCTGTGACTTCTTCCTCGGAGTCGGGGGATGGGTTGTCAAGCGAGCCTGTGATCTTGAACCCCGTGTCCAGAACGACGTCGCTTCCGTCAACTGTGATGCGGACGAGGCTGGTGCCGCCGATGCTCTGGTCCGGATCGCGAACCAAGAAGTCGTTCTCGAATCCAGCGAGAACGACGTATTTACCGCTTGGAACATTGGGGATCTCCCAGGCTCCAGACACATTGCCGACGCGTAGTCCGGGCGGGGGTTCGCCGCGGGCAGCGCTTTCGACGAACGTTTCGTCTAGAGCAAGAATGACGCTGGTATCGGTGCCGTTCCCGCCGTTCACGATGCTCACCATGCCGCTCACGACGGCGGTCGCGTCGCCCGTCGCGTCGATTTCCACGCCGTCCGTGTCGCTGTCCGCCTTGACTGACACCGACTCGGTTTCGAACTCGAAGCCAGCCTTGTAAGCGGTCACGCTGACGTCGCCCGGCGCGATATTGAACACCGTGAACCCGCCATCGGCGTCCGCGACAGCAGTCTTGCCCCCGGCAACGACCAGTGCGCCGCCGGGTGCGTCTGCGTTGACAACGCCGCTGATAGTTCCGGTACCGTCAGCGTTTGCTGCGCCGATCATGCCGATGTCGGTGGCGGCGTTGGCGACCGACGGAGGCTCGCCCGTGGCGCTGGTCAGGTCGATCGGCAACGCTTGTCGCGGCGGAAACGGGAACGACTCGTAGGCCTGAGCATCCGCGCGCAGCAACACCGCGGCGTCAACGATGTTGCCATCGGCGTCTCGAACCGCTCGGACAGCGAGGGAGTAGTCGCCGTTCTCGTCGGTCACGGCGACCCCTGACTGCGCTGTGAGGTTGATGTCTCGAGCAACCACACGCGCCCCTTCGATGCCGTCGCCCGACTTGAGATCGAACACCTTGCCGGTCAGCGTGACTGGCGAAAAGCAGCCACTGAGCCCGCTCGTCAGCACTTCGCACGCTTGGTCGTCGGGGCAACCAGTATTCAGCTCAGAATTGCAGTAGCAGCCCGCTTCGCCGTCATCATTGGTTGCGCAGACTTCGCCTGTCGCACAGCCGGTTTGTTTATCGATGTCGCAAGCACCGCTTACGGGCTCCGACTCTTGATCGTCGTCACCTCCGCATCCGGGAAACGCGAGGGCGAGCAGGCAGAACAGCAGTGAATGGCGGGTTTGCATCGGACTCCAAGGGCTTGGCTAGTGACCTGTAAGTGGCGACACCCGGCGCGGTTTCTGATCTTGCCAGCGAGATCCAATGCTACTGCAATCGGGCGGCTGCCGACCGTTGACCATCCGTGTTACCTCTCCGGCCTTCAGATGGACCTCGCTAGCTCGACCCTCATCAGTGTCGGCATCGTGCTGTTGGCGGGAGTCGTTTCGCCACTGATGGCATTTGCTGGTCAAGACCATGGCCCCGAGCTGGGTGGTTATTGTCCGGTAGCCTATTTCAAGGCCGACCAGCCGTTAATGGGTTCCGCCGAATTTGCTTCCGAGTATGCAGGCAAGACCTACTACCTGGTGAATGCGGGCGCCAAGGAACTGTTCGAACGCCTCGACTATCCGGTGCTGATGCACTGCAAGTCCGGATCCGACCGGGCGGGGCTGATGAGCGTCCTCTACATGCATTTCGTTGAGGGGCAGCCGATCGAGGAGGCCGTTGGGCAACTGTCGT
>JAUIKB010000700.1 GCA_030430975.1 Polyangia bacterium | reverse complement strand
GACTTGGACAGGACAGGACTATGCAGTGGTCTGGGTCGATCAGCGAGATGCGAACCGCGAGGTCTATTACGCGCGCATTTCGGCGAACGGCGTGAAGCTGACTACCGACGTGCGAGTGACGAACAACTCAGCCGTTTCGATTGAGCCGATGGTCGCTGCGACGGCGGCGGGGCTTGGCGTCACGTGGACCGACGACCAATACGTGTACTTCACCCTGCTCGCTCCCGACGGTTCCGTCTCCGTAGCCGAGACGATCGTGTCCGACGGCGTCTACTTCGCCACCCACCCGCGGCTGTATTCAACCGGGTCGCAGTTCGGCTTGTTCATGACCAGCCACAGCTTCAATGAAGAGGACAGCCAGCTGTACTTCAAACTGCTCCCACCGACCGGCGTCGCCTCCAGTGCGTACACGGTGACCGACGCCGCCGACAGGCCCGAAACTCCGGTGGGCGTGTTTTCCGACTCGGGATTCGGGTTGATCTGGACGGACCGCCGGGATGGCCAGCGGGGCGTGTTTTACGAAGGCGTGAACTGCCAGTTCTAGGAGACGTGCACTGCTTCGGGTTGCCTGCCCCGCTCTACCATCGCCGCCGAGCCGCGCTTCCGCTGCGGAGCGCCGGATTTCCGCCTGGATGGATCCGGTGGGTATCTGACTGATCTGGGAAGGACCCGGGCGAAGCGCCGTACCAGGCGACATGCGAACCTCGGTGCTGTTCTCCTTGCTCGTACTCGTCACCGCCTGCGGCTCGGATGACAGCTCAGGTGGTTCAACCTCACAGGGTGGATCGACTTCGCAGGGCGGCTCCACTTCGCAAGGTGGTTCCAGCGCCGGTGGGTCAACTTCGCAGGGTGGGTCCGGCGCGCAGGCCGGCAACGCGGGCGCGGGCGGCTCCGGCGCTCAAGGGGGAGCCGGAGCGCAGGGGGGCGCTGGTGGTTCGGGAGCTCAAGGGGGCAGCGCGGGAAGCGGTGGCTCCAGCGGTTCTGCGGGCACGGGTGGTTCGGGCGGCCAAACCTCACTCGGGGCGGCGATGTGGATCGGCTACACGCACTACAAGGTATCCCCCGGCGATCGTCACGTCTGGACGAATGCGGCGGATGCCGCTCCAAAAGCTACGCCCGATGCAGACCCGTTTTTCCTTCCGACATTCTCGCGCGATGGACGCAAGGCGCTCGCGGCAGTGTCAGGCGGAGTGGAGATCTGGTCGTTCGACGGCGCCGCACCAGCGCTCAGCAAGACGTACACGAACGCGCAGTTGGCCGTGGACGGCCCGCTGTTTGAGGAGAACGTGTTCGGTGGAACCGATTCGATCTGGGTTCCGGGCAACGAACGGATCTTCTATCGCGCCCTGGACGCTGCAAACGGAAACGAGTTTCGAATCCTCGACTTGACGGATGACTCAGTGTTCACGGTAGCCAAGACGGGCGCGTTCGTCGGACGCCTGTACTCGAGCGACGCGAAGTGGGTAGCGTGGAACAAGACCGGCACGACGGTTCAGATCGGCCGCATGAATGCACCCGCGACCGTACATCAGCTGGGAGACGCGCTGGCGTTCCGATGGTCGCCGAGTGGTCAACGGATCGGACTACGCGGAGGGATCGACTCGAACTACGAGATGCGTGTGTACAACGTCGCAACGGGGTCGCCTGTACTGGAATGGGTGCAGACCGGGATCCTCTCGCTGAGCTTCGAGTGGGCGTCCGATGCCGACCGACTGTACGTGCACGAACGGCCGAACGGTTCCCAGGACCGAGGCACGATATTCCTGGCGGACTTCGAGATGACGCCTCGACAAGTCGTCGAGATAGTCGCGCAGACGGACGATCCGCCGCTCTGGGCGCCCTCTGGCAAGTACGTGCTCACGTCGAACCTCGGGGCCGCGTCGGGTGGAACATTGTGGGATGCCGCCACGGCAACCGACGTGACGCCGTCAGCGATCGCCGCCGAGCAGGGTGAACCGCTCGCCGTCAGTCCGGACGATCGTTGGCTGGTGTGGAAATCGGTCGCCAGTGGCCACCAGCTGACCGACTTGAAGTCCAGCGGCTACCCGTCCGTTCAGATCGCCGGCCTCGGTCACTTCACCCACGATTCGACCGCCTTCATCGCCCGAACGTCGAACACCTCGGCTATCACCTACAACGTCTACGATCTAACCGGCGCAACCCCGTCGCTGGCTGGTTCGTTCAACACGACGGAGAACTATCAGTTCCTCGGACAGTCCGCCGACACACAGTACGTGTTCTGGCTTGACGAGGTGGCGGTCGGCGACCGGCGGCTCATGCTGGAGCCGATCCGAAACGGCACGCTGCTACCGACGCGCCAGATCAGCGACGTGGGACACAACGTTCGTGGGTTTGCGTGCGCATCGTGCGTGCGCATCGAGTGAGCGCGCGCCAGCACCATCGACAGGGTCACCTCGCGCCACGATGCGTAGAGCGTCGACCACAGCTAGCGGTGCTCGGCGTACAGTCGATCTCGCCAGACGATCAGGTCCGAAAACTCTTCGGCCAGCGGCTCGATCGTCCACGCCCGGCGCGTAGCGGGTCCGAGCTCGATGAAGCGGTCGGCAACCGGGCTGACGCCTTGAAGCAAACTCGCCGCTAGCATGTCGAGCGCGCTCAGCGATTTTCCGTTCATGAACTCGGCACCGTCCAACTCCGTTCGGAGTTCGCGCAGCACGTCGGCGATCGTCGCGCGGTGCTGATCGGTCAGCTGCAAGTCGGCGTCGTACTTTTTCGCAATGTAGCGCGCGCCCAGAGCCGCGAGCGGTCGCAAGGCGCCGGCCGCGAACGCCGGGCTCGCCGCCATCGCCGCTTCGCGCAACGCTTCGTCGTCACCGAGGATGTTTGCGGTGACGTTGGCGCGCGCGGCCTGCAGACCGGTCTCAATCCGCGCCGCAAACTCCTGTGCCGCTTCTGCGTCGGCGATCAAGGTCGATCCGCGCCCAACACGGTCCGCGTGCTGGATGATCTCAAACGAGTCACCGATCGTGGTCTTGCCCGCCACCAGCAACGGGACCGACACCTTCTTCTGCTTGAGTCGGCGGCCGCGAAACCGAAGCAGGCTCTCACCGAGAAACGGCACGTGGGCGTGAAACCGGTAACGGATCCGGTGATGCTCCAGCGCCCATCGCGCACGCTCGGTCCAAGGCGAATAATGCAAGCCGTACAGATGAACGGTCGTCATAGCGAGCAGCGTAGGGCATCGGAGGAGCGGACTCATTGACATCCGTCAATCCGTGGCCATTCAAAGCGCGATGCAGCTACGTGCCGCCCGAAGCGACGAAGCCGCGGCGCTCACGACCCTCGCGCTGCGCTCTAAAGCGCACTGGGGCTACGACGCGGCGTTCATGGATGCGTGTCGCGACGAGCTCACCATCACCGAGGCTGAAATCGCAGCGGGCGGCTTGATTTGTCTCGACGCTGATCAGCAGCTAGTCGGTTTTTATGGGCTCACACCGGTTTCGGAGGGGCGAGTCGAGCTGGCGTACCTGTTCGTCGAACCCGCGCACATCGGTCGCGGCTGCGGGCGCGCGCTGATGGCGCACGCGATCGAGGCAGCGCGCGCGGCGGGGGCGCGCGTTTTGGAAATCCAAGGTGACCCCCACGCAGCCGCGTTCTACCAAGCGGCTGGGGCGGTGCTGGTCGGCGAGCGCGAGTCCGACAGCGTGCCGGGAAGGATGCTCCCGCTGTTCGAAGTCGACGTGAACTGCGGGGACGCGTAAACCAGTTGACGGTGAGCCTTGCAGAAAAGACGATTGCGCCACGATGCGGTACTCGAGCGTTTGGTTCCTTGCGATCACACTGTCATCGAGCGGCTGTTTTCTTGGCGCTACCGACGGCAAAAAGGCTGTCATGGATCGGGCGACGTTCGACATGGGCTGCGGGACGGGCGGTCTTGAGGTTCAAGAACTTGTCAACGACACGTACGGCGTGACGGGATGCGGGAAGCGCGCCACGTACGTGCTCGACTGCACCGATGGCTGGAAGACGGATTGCAAGGCGGTACTGAACTCTGAGGAGACGAACTAGCGGCCGCCTGAGGTGAACGGCGTTCCGATTCTGACTCCGACTCTAGTTGCTCACCTCGGCTTCGCCGTGTGTCTGCCTCTGGTGTCCGGCGGAGTCC
>JAUIKB010000699.1 GCA_030430975.1 Polyangia bacterium | reverse complement strand
CTCCGCGGACAACACCGTCCCGCCCGTAACCAGCCCGGTCACGGTGACGTTCGAGCGCGCGACGTCGGACTCATTCGTGACCGTGAACTCCGACGTGGCGTCGTCCCCCGCATCGACGGTACCCGTTTTGGCGGCTTCGATCTTCAGGTTGCCGTTTTCAAGACCGTCCGTGTCGGGTAACTCGACGATTTCGTGTCGGCCGGCTTGCGAGGCTGCCGAGTGGTGAAGCACCAGCAGTCTGCGATCCTGCCCCTCCTTGCCAGGACCGATGCGAACCCGGAAGTCACCGTCCGTGATGACCGGCGCTGTCCGGTCATTCTCGAACTCGACCTCCAGCCCCTGTGCCGTCTTGTCAAAGATGTACGACTTGGACGTCGGGGAGAACATCTGCGGGAAATTGAGAGTCACAGAGAACTTCACGTTCGGATCATCGAGATCGGCCCCGACGTCTTCTAGCCGCAGTGGCAAGACCAAAACGTTGGTGGCATACGGATACGTCTCCGCGTCCGAGCTCTGAACCATGTTGACCGGCGTAGGCGTTCCCACCGCCACACCGCCTCGGCTCAAGTCCAGGAGGCCTCCGGATATCACGTCGCCGAATACCTGAAATCCCTGGACCGGCGGATCGGGGCGGAAGGGGTGGTAGGGATCGGGCCACAGCGCGAAGCGTCCCGCGGCGTCCACGTTGATGGCGAACGGCGTGCGGTATGCACGCGCCGGCGTCTGCCACTCCTCGTCGAGAACCACGCCGATGAACGCCATCGTGTCCGCGTCATCAGCCGCTCGCCCGACGTTCGAGCTGTAGCCAATCGCTTGAACCCCGGGGGTCGGATTCTCTTCAAGCAGCGTTAGCACGCTGACGGCCGGCTTTTGATGAGCGCTCTGCCCGGTGAAACGGAACGTCGTCAGACCGGCGCCTGGAGCACACCCTTCGGCCGGCGCCACGCTGCGATCGCTGCCGGGACGCACGAACGCTTGGAATGGCAACGTCAACTCGGAACCGGACGACGGCTTAACGCGCACATGCCCAGACGCCTCGGTCAACATCTGACGCGCCAGACCGCCCAGGCGGGCGGCGCTTGCGTTGTCCGGCGCCGTCACCGGCAGCTGCTCCGGTTCGATCTCCATCGTCACCGTGACGGTTGCCTCGGCCCCTGCCTGGACCGTCAGCTGCTCGGGGCTGGCTGACACGACCACGCCGGGTACGGCCGCCAGCAGCGAAGCACTGATGTCGAGGGTTTGAGCCTGAGAGCCGTGATTGCGCACGGTGACCTCACGCGTGAACGCCGTCGAATCGGACGCCGTCAGCGTACCGAACGCCACACCGATTGCGCCTTCGGGCTCGACGGCGCGCGCGGTGACGGTGGCCGCCACGGCACGAGCCGCGTCGATCCGACCCGCGCCGGATAGCGTCATCGGGAAGTCGACCTTGTCCAAGTCGACCACCGGTGCGGTGTGATTCATCAGCGCCGCTTTGACGTCGAGCGCCGTGAAGTTTGGATGCGCCTGACGGACGAGCGCGGCGGCCCCTGCCGTCACAGGCGAGGCCATCGATGTACCGGATTGCTGTTGACGACCGTTGCCGGTACCGACGCGGGCGGAGAATACCCGCAGCCCCGGCGCTGCAACTTCCGGCTTCAGAAGTCCCAGGTCCGCGCTGGGGCCTCGTGAGCTGAAACTCGCAACGTAGTCAGGACCGATCGGCGCCGGCATGAACAAGTCGGCGGCCATCCGCCCCTTGAGTCCCTTCGCGAGGTGCTCTTTGATCAAGTCGCCGTCCTTTTGGCGGATCATGACGCCAGGCACCGGTATGGACGCATCGGTACCGCCCATGCTGAACGGATTGCCGACGTCATTGTTGATCACGACGACACCCGCGGCGGACGCATCCGCCGCGTTGGTGAACTTCTCGAAGAACGGGCAATCGCCACGGTCGATGAGCACGATGTTGCCGTCGACCTCATCCCGATTGGTGATGCCGCCGCAAGCATCGGCCGGCTCGGCCAGCACGAGGTCTGCTTCGACGTTTCCGAGATTGCTCAGCTGCAGCGAAAAGCGCGCCTCAGACGCGGCATAGATCCCTGTTGCGGTCGCGTCGCCGGACACCTCAAAGCCCATGAACGTGAACTGGGTGTTGAGCGTTGCGGCAACGGACAGCGCCTTCGTATACGAAGCAGGCGCCGCTAGCGTGTGATACGCGCGGCCTGGATCGCCATCGTTTCCAGCCGCGGCGACGAACACCGTTCCCAGGTCGATGAGCGTTTCGGTCAGCTGAGCTTCTGTGCTCGACCCGACGCCGTAACCAAGTCCGAGTGACGCGTTCACGACGTCAAGACGGTCGGAGAAGTCGGCGTCCTCGTTCGGGTCCGCGGCGAGTTCCATCGCTGGCGCGATCATTTCGGTGCCGCCACCGCAACCGAACACCTTCAGCGCAAACAGCGTGGCCTCCGGCGCCATCCCCGGTCCAACCTGGAAAGCCTCGCCCGAAAACGTCTGGTCGTAGGTACCGGTATACGGCTGGCCGTTCGTCGCTACGCCTTGTCCGCCCGCGGTCCCGGCGACGTGGGTCCCGTGCCCACCGCAGTCGAGAGGGTCATCGTCGGGGGTAGGCGTCCGAACGCCACCAGACGGGTTGTACGCGTCTCCGACGAAGTCCTTTCCGCCGAAAACCTTCAGCGTTGGAAACGTGCCGGGCTCGATGACCGCGGAGTCGTTCGAAGTGAAGTCGCTGGGGTTGCCCGGTCCGCCGAAAGCCGCGTGGGTGTAGTCGATGCCTGAGTCGAGAATACCGATGCGCATGCCGGCACCAGTCGCCGGAACCGATCCCGACCACGCCTCGACAGCACCGATCTGCACAACCGCACTGCTATTGGTCAGTTCGAATCGAGTTACGGGATCGATCCGGACCACGCCAGGAAGCCGCCTGAGATCGCTCAGCGCCGAAGACGGCGCCAACACCTGCACCGCGTTGACGAGGCGACCCAAGTTCGCCATCACCGTAACCCCGCGGGCGGTCCACTGCGGCTGCAACTTGCGGTACTGCTCTTGCAGTTCAGCATAGCGTCGCTGCGACGCTTCCCGCGCCTTCACGGTGCCTTTCAGACGCAGAAAAATGTCCGCGGCGCTTTCGCCATCGAACACGACGTACACCGCGCGGAGGTCGTCTGCTTCTTCGACCGCTTGCTCAGCTTCCGCGACCTCGTCTGCGGGCACGGCCTGCCGGGTGCAGCCGGCAAGAAAGCTGGCTGCCATTACCGCGGCGATCGGTCCGGTTCGTCTCATCTGACGCATGTGCTTCCCTGTCCGCGGAGCGCAATGGTCCCGCGCGCGCGAGAGACTAGCGCGCGATCGAGAGAAGAGGTACCGCGCAGAGCACGCACCAGTCGGTTATCCGAAAACCTAACAGCCAGGGTGGATTCCAGCAGCGTGAACGGTATTCCAACCCACTTTGCACCGGTTACGGAAACCCAGCGTAGAACTACAACTACCAATAGCGTTCAAAATGAACTTCTTCGGTCACGCTGCAGTAGCCGTCGCGCTGGGCCCGCGGATCGACGCACTGCGTGATCCGCGCTTTGTTCTAGGGTCGATGCTGCCCGACTTCGCGTCCATGCTGGGAGCTCGCGTCGCGGATCCTACCGGCTTGGCACTCGCCGCGGGCATCAGACTCCATCACCGCACCGACGCCGTTTTCCACCGATTGCCCTGGTTCAAGACCGAACAGAACCGGGCGTTCGCTGAGCTCTTAGAGGCTGGCGTGCGGCGCGGCACGGCGCGGGCCGTCGCGCATATCGGCGTGGAGATCTTGCTCGACGCCGGGTTGGCGGCGGACGCACGCGCCGTACGAGGCTACCGGGCTGGACTGGCGCTAGACCGTTCGGAGCTCGACGGCGCGCTCGTGGGCGACACCCTCCGCCTCCGACGGCTGCTCGAAGTGCTCGGTGACCGGGATATCGCCCGCGACAGTCAGCAACCGGATATCGTGACGGAGCGCCTCGTCCGCGCGCTGCAGAACCGCCCCCGGCTGCGCGTCGAGGCATCGCAGCGACCCGCGGTCCAAGCCTGGGCTTCCCGCCGCGGCACCGACATCGTCCGGGCGGCGGGCTGTGTCCTCAGCGACCTAGTC
>JAUIKB010000698.1 GCA_030430975.1 Polyangia bacterium | reverse complement strand
TGCACGCCAGGAGCGCAAAAATGATAGCGACCAGCAGTGGGAGTGCGGCGTGACGACGAGGCATGGCGATTGGTAACATCGGTGGCTCGTGGCAGCAGTGCGAAAACGGTGTGACCTCACAATGCGCTACACTCACCCTGTGCGCGGCAGTGTGCTCTTGTTGGGATGCGGAATGGTACTAGCGGCCTGTGGGCGCGAGGCCCCGCCAGAACCGACTCAGCGCGACCAAACATCCGAGCCAGCGGTTTCGGTCAGGCTGCTGTCCGCGTCTGCCCGCCGCACCGCTAGCACGCTGATCGAGGGTGATGAGAAGCGGGTGACGAGGGGCGTGAGCTTTGCAGTGAAGGCCGAACTACACAACCGAGGTGGGCCGCTTGGGATGCAGACGAGCTTCCAGACGGTGTTCGACGGTATGAGCCTGGTTGTTGCGACCCGCTCCGGCCGTGAGTTGAAGCGGTTGGGGTACACGGAGCACCAATCGCCGTTCTCTCCTGGACGGACGTTGACGGTGCCCCCGGGGGTGACCACCCGCGAGCTGCGTTTTCCTAAAGTCGACTGGCCGGGCGCTCCGGCCGAACTCACCGTGCGGCTTGAGGGCGGGCTGCCGGGAACGGCGTACGACAAGGGTCTGAAGTCGAACTCGAAAATGCTGCTGGTTAAGTCACGACTCGCGAAATAGCGAGAAACGCGGGCAGACGGGCAGCGCAGCCCGGTGACCATCAGCTTGATGGCATGGCGTGGTCGTCAGCGGAGCGGCGAAACACCATCGCCAGCAGCACCAGGCCGAAGGGCGGGCACAACAGCGCGCCGCTGGCGGCGAACGCCGTGGTCAACATCGTCGAGCGCGAGTCATCGCGGCTGAGGCGGGGATACACGAACCACCCGAGCACGGCTGTGGCGGCGTACACGACGGCGATACCTAGCGCGATCACTGTGCCCTCGAAATCCTGTTCCGACGCGGCACCGAATACGGCGGCTGCTGCACAGGCGAGCGCCCACGCTCCGAACGTCACCGCCTGACCGATCACCAAAACGCGGATGGCGGTCGCAGGCTTGGGCTGACCGGCGGCGTCGAGCGTCCTCGTGCCTGAGCGGTCGGGTACTCGGACGTCGGCGGGGACGTCGCTCGTGAGCGTCGCGCCGCCGGTCGTGTTCGCGGAGCGCTCGAGCTCGCTGAGCGGCAGGGCGCGCAGTGCGGCCGCCATCGACGCCGCGCTCTGGTAGCGCCGCGCGGGGTCGACGGCGCGCGCCGTATCGACGACGTCTGACAGCGCGCTGCCGATGCGTACGTTGAGGTCCGCCACCGGCGTTTGTTCACCGGCGCGAATGCTGAGGATCAACGCGTGGGGTTTGACGTCTTGAAACGGCTGCTGGCCGGTCAGGCACGTCGCCAAGATGCAGCCGACCGCGTACAGATCGGCGCGACCGTCGGCGGCGGTCCCGAGCGTGACCTCGGGCGCGACATAGCGTGGCGTACCGACCCAGCTGCCGGTGCCCGTGAGGTTCGACTCGTGCTGAGCTAGTCGCGCGACGCCGAAGTCGAGCAGCACCGTGCGCCCGTCGTCGGTCAAGAACACGTTGCTCGGCTTCAGGTCGCGGTGCACCACGCCCTGGGCGTGCACCGCGGCGAGGGTGTCGAGGAGATCCAGCGCGATGCCCACGGCCACGACGGGTCGCATTGCGTGCGGGCCATCGATGCGCTGCTGCAGCGTCATCCCGCCGAGCAGTTCCATGGCGAGGTACGGTCCGAGCGTTGGATCGATCCCGTGGCCGATCAGGCGGACGCAGCCGTCCCCGACCTCGCCCAGGCGCGTGATTTCTCGGTCGAAACGTTTTTTGGCGATGCCGTTCAGGTTTTCATTGGGAAGCTTCAGAGCGACGTCGCCGTCCGGAGAAGTCGCGCGATACACGCGGGCCATGCCGCCGCTTCCGATCGGTTCGACGATCCGATACCGACCGTCGACGACCGAGCCGACGAGCGCGTCGGTGGACTGTTCCTGGACAGGAGCTCCCATCAGCCTATGGAGCGAACGCCTCTGCCTCGATTTCGATCAGCATCGCCGGGTCGATCAGGCGACTGACCTCGACCATGGTCGTCGCCGGCGGATGGTCGGCGAAAAACTCCGCGTGCGCCCGTCCGAACTCCGCCCAGCGCTCGATGTCGGTGACGAACATCCGCGTCCGGACGATGTGCTCGCGCTTGGCCCCTAGCTCACCGATGGCTGATTCGATCAGCTCCAGACAGCGGCGAGCCTGTCCGTAGGCATCGCCCGGAGCGTGGACACCGCTGCCCGACGCATCGACCGGCGCGGTACCGGTCACGACGATCCGATCGCCTGCCCGCAGCGCGCGACAGTAGCCGACCTGCTTTTCCCAGACTGCGTTGGAGAAGGTGCGCTGAACGGACATGGGTGGATCGTATCAGGCGAGGTGATGCCCCAACAGTGACCGCCCAAGCGAACAGCGCAGCGAGCCCAAGCCGTCCGAGTCGGGAGTCATTCTCGGTCACGAAGGTTCCCGCCCTGCAGGACGGTCCCGGCTCACAACCAGCCCAACGCCCGGAACCACCACCCGGCGGCGAGCGAAGCCATGCCGCTAGCCGTAACGGCGTCCCACGACGCTAGGTGCGATACGAACCTAGGACTTGAGCCGAAAGACGAGGTGGAACACCGAGGCGAAGGCCTAAGTTCTTCTCGGGCACGAAGGCTCCCCGCCGGAGGCGGGGAGCCTGAGTGCACGAGAAAGGACTTGAACCTTCACGGGTCTCCCCACCGGAACCTAAATCCGGCGCGTCTGCCAATTCCGCCACTCGTGCTAGGGGTCCGAATGTCTAATCCACCACTCGCCGCCAGGCAAGCGCTTGCGCACCGTCGGCAGCGGCGGTGCAGCAGCTAGTGCGGGTTCTCGGCGGCTTGGAGCAACGCCACCACGGCGGGCCAGCCCATTTGGTTGGCCAAGTCCCGGGCCGTCTTCCCGCTCGGCGTGCGAACGGTCGTATCCACGCCGTTTTCTAAGAGTACCTGAACGCAGGCACGACTGCCGCCGAGAGCCAGACTGTGCAGCGTTGTGAGTCCGTCGTCACCTGGGGCCGAGAACCCGGACGGATCCTTCGCCACGGCTTCGGCCAACCCCGCCGCCATGTTTTCGGACATTGGGTGCTCGTCGTCGGGGTCGGTGGGTTCTACCGGCGGTGGCTTCTTGCCCAACAGCCG
Organism: Polyangia bacterium; assembly: GCA_030430975.1. GTDB lineage: Bacteria > Myxococcota_A > Polyangia > Polyangiales > Polyangiaceae > JAUIKB01. Next base: position 914 of record JAUIKB010000698.1, on the reverse strand, counting down.
CCCGACGAACCCCGGCTTCGGTTGGCCCCGAGCGTTCCAATTCGGAACCAGCTCTACGACGGACGGGTCGCCGAAATCGAAGCCCCATGCGTCGTCATGATCGCGGCGGTCCGCGGCGTTCATCCTCGCGCGCGTCACTTGCACCGTGAACCCCCCGTACACGCGGCCGTCGCGAACATACATCCAGTCCTCGAGCTCTTCGAGAGTGAGCGCGACGCTGTCGCCAGCGGCGACGGAGCTGAGCTCGTTCGGCTCGTTTACGAGCACTCCGCGAATCTGATCGCCATTGAACTCGATGTCCGTCATCCACATGTGCTCGACCGGCTCCGAACCATCTTCATGATCAGAGAATGCAGCTTTGACCGCTGCCAGCTCGAGCGCCGGTACGATTCGCCGATATTCCCACGTGAGTTCACGCCACATGTACTTGAACGTCTGCCGGGCTCTCTTCGCGGCTTCATGGATCTCCGGGTCATCGCCCGGGTGAAAGACGACTGGACTGCGTGAGTTGCTCATCAGTTCAGCTGGCGCTCCGAGTTATCGCGTCCGAAGCACCGTTGGCTCCAGCGCGGTCGCATCATTGGGTTCTGATCGCATCATTCGGTTCTGTACGGACGGAGGTATCTCAGTACGGGTTGCGATCAATCGGTAGGTGGCGCCATCGAGTCGGTACTCTTCGAGAGTTTGAGCCGCAGGCTGAATGAGCCACACGACAATACCCCTTGCGCGGCCACGTTGAAAGGGCGACTAACCTCGCCGCCGAGAGACGCTGCGGCTAGCGCGTGACGCTGCCCAGGTCGCGGGTGAGTGACGACCTCACCGTCCACCAGCTGTGCAACCAAAGGTTCCGGGAGTGCAAGCAGGTCCTCGTACGTCGCAAGTCCAATCGGCCACTCCGCTGCAGGAGCTTGCCG
>JAUIKB010000697.1 GCA_030430975.1 Polyangia bacterium | reverse complement strand
AACAGGATGACGCCACTGAACTTCATCGTCAGCGCAGCGTAATTCGTCGCGTGGCGCGTTGAGCGCTTGTAGGGCGTTGGGCGAGCCGCCATCGAACGCGCAACGACGAGTTGGTAAGCACTGACGATGTGCAGCACAACGCTGCCAACTAGGACCACGCGCGTGCCCCAAAGCAGCGGCGGCATGTCGTGCAACGCCTTGGCGTAGCCGTTCAGCTTCTCCGGGCCGAGGAACACTTGGAGGTTGCCGAGCATGTGGCCGATGACGAAGCCGAACATGACGAGGCCAGTGATGGCCATGACGGCCTTTTTGCCGATCGTTGTGTCGTAGAGAGTGAGCGCTTTCTGCATGATCCGATCCCGCTCGTCCAAAAGGACGCGCATGACTGGTTACTCCATCCGCTGCCGGTCGGGCTAGGATATTTCGCGGTTTATCCGCGCATCAACGCTGGCGGTTCAGCCGCGAAAGTTGCGCGTTTGTGCGCAGGAGCGCGTCCACCGTCGTCAGCCAACGATATAGCGCCGAATCCGCTGATCGGTACCCGCATTGGCGGCCCGCCACACAGGTCTTGTCGATACTCAGACAAACCGGCACCCTCGGTGCGTGCCTGATACCGAACCGTACCGTCGTCCGCGGGTCGCCCGATTGATGCGCGTTGTCGCCGAGGCGGTGTTCTCTGACGGTGAGGGGCCGCCCGACGCCGACCGGATGGATTGGCTAATCCGCGACGTGGATGACTTCCTCGAGCACATTGGGGATTCCCGACGCAGCGTCATCGGCGCGCTATTTGGTCTGCACGCCGTCACACCGGTCGTGACCCGCAGTGGACAGTCGCTCGCCCGGATGTCGATTCCGGAGCGTATCGAGGCGCTGACCAAAGTGGAGGAGAGCTTCGCAAGCGGCCTGCTGCTCGCCGTTAAGGCGTTGCTCTGCATCATCTACTACGAGCACCCAGACGCCGGACGTGAGATCGGCTTCGACGCCGGGTGCCTGACGGAGGTCGCCGGCTCGTGAGTGGCTCGATTACGCAAGGTGGCACCCTGGACGGCGACCTGGAGCTCGATTGCGACGTAGTGGTGGTCGGATCTGGCGCAGGCGGCATGGTCGTCGCAGCAGAGCTAGCCGAAGCCGGCCACGATGTCGTGATCCTGGAAGAAGGACGGCACTACACCCCCGAAGAGTACGGCGCGATGCGGCCGAGCGAGTCCATGCGACATCTTTGGCGAGACGGAGCGCTGACGTTCGCCGTCGGCATGGACGATTCGCCGATGATCAACGTCACGATGGGACGCGCCGTGGGCGGCTCGTCCGTGCTCACCGGCGGAGTGTGCTTCCGTACACCAGGCTACATCCTCGACGACTGGGCAAAGCGCTTAGGCCTCAGCGACTTGACCGAAGCGTCGATGGACCCGTGCTTTACAGCCGTAGAAAAAAGCGTCCACGTCGAGGAAGTACCGGTTTCGATGCGTTCGAAATCGACGCTGATGTTCGCACGCGGGGCCGAGCAGCAGGGCTTCAAGCTCAAGCCGCTGCGCCGCAACACTAAGAACTGCAATGGGTGCGGACGCTGCAACTTCGGCTGCCCCCACGGCGCCAAGCTCAGCGTGGATGCGGCGTATCTTCCACGCGCGCTGGCCGCGGGCGCACGGCTCTATAGTGAATGTTTCGTCGACCGCGTCACCTCAGACGGCGGACGCGCGACCGGCGTCGTCGGACGACTGACGCGCGGTTCGAGTCGGCGCAAGACCGGCCGCCTGACGGTGCGTGCTCGTCGCGTCGTCGTCGCCGCCGGTAGCTACTTCAGCCCTGGAATTCTTGCCCGAAGCGGCGTCGGCAAGCAGAGCGGGCAGCTGGGCCGGAACATGACCCTGCATCCAGGGTTTCGCATGATGGCGCGATTTGACGAGCGGCTGGACGGCTGGAAAGGCGCCCTTCAGAGCGCCTACAGCGACGAGTACGAAAAAGACCACATTACGATGGTCGGACTGTTCATCCCGCCTGGAGTCATCGCCGCCACGATGAAAGGCGTTGGACCCAAGCACCTGGCCAAGGCCCGCGGCGTGCCGCACGTCGCCGTCTTCGGAGGGATGATTCACGACGAAGGCGGCGGCACCGTGCGCAACGTTCTGGGCCGCACATTCGCGACCTACAAGATGCACCCGCGCGACCGCGCGACGATGCCGAAGGTCGTGCGGATCATGGCGGAGACGTTCTTTGCGGGCGGCGCAAAAGAGGTCTACCTACCTATCCTCGGCCTCGACGCCGTCACGCCGGACTCCCTGAGAACACTCGATCTAGACCACATCCCCGCCAAACGTTACGAGTGCAGCAGCCAGCACCCACTTGGCACGTGCCGTATGGGCTCGACCGCCGCCCACAGCGTGGTCGACCCGAGCGGTGAGTCCTGGGAGCTAAGCGGGCTGTTCGTCGCCGATGGCTCGATCGTACCGACTAGCCTCGGCGTAAACCCGCAAGTCACGATCATGTCGATGGCAACCCGAATCGCGTGGAAAATGCGCGATCGACCGTATGATTGAGGCGGACCGGTTTCGCCAACTGCTCGAGCAGCGACTGCACCAACTCGAACAAGAGCTGGCCGCTGGCGCGGACGCCGCCAAACCGGTTGAACTCGACCCGAGCAGGGTCGGCAGACTGAGCCGAATGGACGCTATCGCCGGGCAGGCGATGAGCGCCGAAACGCAGCAACGGCGCAAGATCGCCATCGCCCGGGCAAAGAGCGCGCTACTGCGCATCGATGACGGGTCCTTCGGCGACTGTGCGGAGTGCGGAGAACCGATCGGAGCACCTCGGCTCGAGCACGACCCATCGACACCGCTGTGCATCGATTGCGTCAGAGAACGCTAGGTATCGTGCACAGTGAGCACCGCATCGCGAGCCAACAGATAGCCGTCCTTGCTTCGTGCGATGAGATCCTTCAGGCCTAGTCGGCGGAGCGTCGTGAGAGCGACGTAGACACGATTGGCTCCGCTGGCATCGGTGGTGCGCTCGCCCGGCCAGCCTGCTTCCTGAAGATCTTTGACGCTCATCGCCTGGCCGGGATGCCTTGAATGCGTCTCGATCAGCGCCGCAAGAACACCCCGCAGGCTCGGCCGTCCGGTCAGGTCGACGCGACCTGAGCCGGCGCGTTCAAACCAGTCGCCTTCTTTGGCCACGATCCACGCTGGGGCGCTCAAGCGTCGGCGCGCGTTCGGCGGCATGCGAATCCGCTCGCCTCCGTCTGCATCGATCACGGCGGCCTCCACCGTCGCCTCGAGTTCGCGTACGTGCCCGGGCCAGGACCTGCGCAGCAGCGCCAAGACAAACCGGCTTTCGAGGCGGGCGGTCGGCCCCGCAAAGCGAGCTACGAACCGGTCGGCCAACAGCGCGATGTCTTCGACCCGCTCGCTTAGCGGAGGCACCTCCACGACCCACCCGGCGACGCGCGCAGCCAGTTCGCGCTGGGACGCCAGCGCGGCTGCTGTGCTGACCGTGCCGATGACACGGGGCGCGTCGTCTCGCTCCTTGATCGTCTCCAACGCGGCCACCACTGCCGGGACGGCGTTCTTTGGTGTCTCGTCGACGCCCTCGAGTAGCAGCGTCGTTACCGGGCCGGCGCCGACGCTACCCTCGCCGATCAGCTCCGCAACTAGCGATTCCTGACCCAACGATGCGCAGTGCACGGTATGCAGCTCACCCGTCGAGCCCCGGCTGTGGCACCACTTTGCGACAGCCGACTTGCCGCAGCCGGCCGGACCGACCAGCAACAGCGGCGTCGGGTGGCCGAGTACTTTGGCAGCGCGGCGCAGCATGTGCTGAAACGCCGCCGACACGCCGACCAACTCAGCCTCATCGGTCCGACCGAAAACCAGCGCGCAACGTCTGACGACGAGCAGCGAACGGCCAAGCCCGATGACGTCGCCGTCCTCGAGCTGGCGTTCGGTTATCTGGAGGCCGTTGACGTTCGTACCGTTGCGGCTCTGCAGATCCCGGATCTCGAGCTCGTGCGGGTCCCCAGCGCGTAGCTCAACGTGTTGGCGACTGATGCGATGGTCGTCGAGAGCCCCCGAGCCGAACTGGCCACCGCCACGACCGAGGACGACTGTCGCGCCCGCCGGCACGACGTAGCG
>JAUIKB010000696.1 GCA_030430975.1 Polyangia bacterium | reverse complement strand
ATGCCCCAGCTGCGTTTGCCGTCCTTGGCCAAGCGCGGCGCCACGACGAAATCGGTGCTGATGTCGTCTGGTCCGGTGGCGTAGGAGCCCTTCTTCAAGTCACTGCAGGTCACTTCACCGGTCGACAGGGCGACGTTCAACGCTGATCCGCCCCGTGAGTAAACCCGCATCGTCTTGAACGCGACCGGCTTCCCATCGAGCGTTGCGTTCAGCTTCGCCGCCGGAGCGGCGCTCGCCGCCGTCGTAGCCGACGCGCTCGTCGAACCTGTCGCAGCGCTGCCGTCGGCCTTCTTTTCGCAGCCGGCTGCCAGCGTCACCAGTCCAGCCGTCAGCAACCCCCATCTTCGGTCTTTCATGTGGCGAGGATAGCTGATCCCGCTGTTCGGCCGCCCACGAAGTGCCCACGAGTTCGGATCGGCACAGAACGCGCCCCGATGCTGTACTCGTGAAACAGCCGGGGCGTGTAGGCATTGGAACTACAATACAGATCGCCGATATCCCGCCCAAGCCGCGATCACGGATCGGTACGACACGCTGGAGGACTGGCCGATATCGACACACTCGCAAGCGCTTTCGCTCAAGTCCAGCCGCCCGGCGTATTGACCAGCGCAAGCCGGGGTCGAGCGCAGACGAACCGCCGCATCCCTCGGGCGCACAAGAATACCTGCACGGAAATATTCACGTAGCCGCCAAACGGTGACCTGCTTAATGCTTCACGATCCAGGTCACAAGAAATCCGCGTAGCCCTGCTGTGACACTTCGACCGAGTCCGTGTAGTACAGATGACCGGAGGGGAGCGAAGACCGACCATGTCGCTGGAGCACTGAACGCACACCGAATTGCACAGCTGCGAGCTGCACTCTTCGTGGTCGGTGGTCGTCTCGCTCAGCTCGCAGAGCGGGAACACGCCGCCACAGTCGACGTCGGTTTCGGAGCCGTTTTCCTACTAGTCCGAGCACGTCGGCGGGTCGGAGCCTGTACCCGCTGCTCGACGAGGAACCCGCCGCGCCAGCCGCCGCCGTTGCCAACCGCACGCTGCACGAGCGTCCGGATACGCGGACAGTTACGCATGCGGAAGCTTGCGGTACCATGCGCGTGTGAGGGAGGAACCGGAAACGGCGACGCGCGCCATCGTGAACGCCAACGTGCGCGTGATGGATGCCGCCGATCGACGCGTCGACGCCCTCGCGTGGCGAGACGGTCGGTTGATCTCGATCGGCTCCAGAAGCGACGTACTGCGCGAGGCCGGCGACGACGCCATCATCCACGACGCCGATGGTGCGTCGGTGCTGCCCGGCTTCATCGATCCACACCACCATGCCGGGATGGTCGCGCTGTACGGCGCGCAGCTGAAGCTCTCGGCACCTCGCGTCACCGACATCGCATCGCTGCAGGAAGCGCTCGCAACAGCCGCCGCCGAGCTCGCCCCCGACGAGTGGCTCGTCGCAACTCAGTGGGACGAACTGCGGCTGACGGAGCGGCGGCCGCCCACCCGCGCGGAACTCGACGACGCGGTACCCGACCGCCCGCTCGTCGCCTTTCAGTACAGCTTCCACCGAGCAATCGCCAACAGTCGCGCCTTAGAACTCGCCAGCATCGACCGCCACACGCCGAATCCTTCGGGAGGTTCCATCGAACGAGGCCCAGACGGCGTCCCTAACGGGCTGCTCATCGAACGCGGCATGAGTCGCGTGGAAGCGCTCGCTCGCTCCAACCTGCTCACAAACCATGCCGAAGCGTTCTTCGCGCGATTGGAGCGCCACCACCGAGCGATCGTCGCTAGCGGTATCACCCGGATCGCGGACGCCACCGTACCGGTCGACATGGTGCGCCTCTATCGCGAAGCCGACCGGCGCGGTCACCTCACGGTGCCAACCGTCATCATGCCCGTATCCACGACCGGCTACCTCGAGACACCTTGGGATGCCCTCGATGGCCCGGTCACCGGCGAGCGCGAAGGCCTACTCCAGTTCGGACCGCTCAAACTCGTGTTTGACGGAGCTCCGGGCTGCGCCATGTGCCTGAGCTGGTGGCAGTCCGCGGGTGTCACAGTGAACACGTGGAAAATTTCGGCGCAGCTGAGATCGTTCGACCCGGTGCGAACCGCATTTTCGCTCGCGCCCCGCATCGGGCGTAAAATCCAAACCGGCATCCATATCTACGAACAGCAAGAGGCGCGCGCCATCGTCGACGCAGCCGTAGATCGTGGCTTCGCCCTGGCGATCCACGCGATCGGCAACGACGCCGTCGACCACGCCCTGAGCACGCTTGAATCAGCTGGCTCGACCCGCGACGCTGCCGGTAGGCCGCGCCTCGAGCACGCAACGTTCCTCAGCCCCGGGCTGGTCGATCGCATCGCCAACATCGGCGCCGCTGTCGTAGCGCAGCCGCACTTCTTGAGCCTGCCGGCGTTTGGCAGCGCACCATCGGTTCCCGGACTCAAGAACAGCGCGCTCCGATGGCTGCTCGACCGGGATGTACTGGTCGCTGGTAGCTCTGACCATCCCGTCGCGGGATTCGACCCCCTCGACGGGATTCGATCCGCGGTAACACGCCGCACGGAACACGGCGTGCTGGACCGTGATCAGGCGGTGGGAATTACCGAAGCACTGACGATGTACACGCGCTCCGGCGCCGAGGTGTGCGGCTGCGCCGACGAATGCGGATCGCTTGAGGTCGGCAAGCGCGCAGACCTCGCGATCCTCAACACCGCACTGAACGAATCGTCGCTGGCTCATGCGCAGGTGTCCGCAACGGTGATCGACGGCCGCACGGTTTTCGGCGCGCTCGAATGAACGGGAGGCGGACCGCTCGCTCGGCGGCTAGCGTCGGGCTATTCATCGCGACGTACTGCATGACGGCGGCGGGCGCGGAACCAAAAACCGCACCGCTGACGACCGTCATCGAGTCGACCGCCGGCTCCTGCCTCAACGCTGCGGCCTTGGCGCGAAGCGTCGAGACATTTCTCGGTCGTAGCGCGGTCGACTCACGGATCCGCATCCAGGTCGACCGCCGGACTGACGAACGACCACGATTCGTCGTGCGGCGCGGGAACGACCCGCCCGCGGAACGCAGCTTCAAGTCGACCGATCTCGCCTGCGCCGATCTGCGCGCGGCTGTCGCACTCGCTATCGCGTTGGCGATCGACGCATCGATCATGCAAGGCATTATCGAACCCGAAGTCGAAACGCCCGTTCAGAAACCGTCCCGCCCGCCGCCCCGCAACGAGGCGCGCACAACGCCGACATCACCGCCGCGGACGAAACTGCCGCCCACCGCGCGACGTGTCGAAGAGCGACGACGAAAGCGGCCGCTGCTAGAGGTTGGAGCGTCGGTATTGGGACTGTTTGGCGTGCTGCCTGCAACAGCCGTCGGTGCGGCCTTCGACGTCGGCGTGCCCCTCACGGGGCCGTATTGGCTCCGTGGGGCGGTGTGGGGCTCCGCGCCCACGACTGTGGCGATCGGGGACGGCGTCGCCAATCTCGGCCTGTTGGCGGGCGACGTCGACGGATGTTACCACGCAGCTTCTGGCCGGCGTCGCCTCCGCGCGTGCGCGGGCGTTGCCGCGGGTCGCTGGTCTGCCGACGGCAGCCAGTTTCTCGTCGATCGCTCGGCGCTGCTCCCGTGGGTCGCGCTCCGGGCTGGGCTCGAGCTGGGCGTGCAGCTGAGCGACGGTCTATCGTTTCACGCACGTGCGAGCGCGCTTGTGCCCTTCGTACGCCCGTCGCTCGATGTACGGGACACGACAGGCCAGATCGTAGCCAATCGCGACCCGGCTTTCGTCGGGGCGTCGATCGGAACAGGTCTTACCCTGGCGTTTTAGGCAGTCGCACCCAAGCTTCGACGCCGCGCGATGTCCTATCGATATGGCGATTCGACGACCTGCGCTACTCGCGACCGGCATCTGCATCGCCACAGCTCTCGCAGGATGCCAAGAGCCGCCAGTAACGATCCGTGCCGAGCAGGAGCCCAGTCGGCATGTCTCCCGCAACTTCGACAATCCCGCGATCGCTATCGCTCACGCCTTCAAGGCGCTCAGACGCGTCAACGAAGACACCGAGACTCAGCGGCACAAGGCCAACTCCAAAGCGGCCGGCCATCGTCCATCGCACCACCGCAGCGCGGCCAAACAG
>JAUIKB010000695.1 GCA_030430975.1 Polyangia bacterium | reverse complement strand
CACGTCGCCAGGCATGAATTCCCACGTCGGGTAACTTTTTCCTCGCGGCCGATGCCACGAATTGCTGGCTCGAAATGCCGTAGGTAGTCGTCCTCACCCCGGGTGTCCAGGCGACTGTCCAGTGGGCCGGTATGGCCCGGGCGATCGTTCACTCCGTTGTCGAACTGTTGGATGAACGCCACACCAGGCGTGTCAGGGTGGCAACGGGCGCGCGCGGGGGGCTCGCGCGGCATTGCGGTTTACGACGACGAAAAAGTCTGTTGCGCGGCGTAGTTCAAAGCACCGCAGCGAAATACCGCGGGCGCCGCCGGCGGGATTCTGCCCCTACCAAGCGGTAGGCTCACTGTAATCTTCCGCTGTGGTCGAAATTTGGGGCTCGAATTTTCGGATCTCGCTGGCGTTTGGAGCCGTTTTAAAGCACATTCCGCCCCGCAGGCAGTGTGGCCTACACCGACGGGGTTGCCACCGCCTGAGTCAGCAGCTGATGCGCGTAGCGTGTCAACCGCAACAGCAAGCAGGAGTTGAGCTATGTCCGACAGCAGCCCAGAGTCCAAGGCGTCCGATCTTGATGTGTTTGCCGACCTCGGCGCGAAGAAGCGAACTCCTGCCCCGAGCAGCCATCGCGCGCCGTTTCCGCTAACCCGGCGGGCAGGTGCTGTCCCGCTGCCGCCCGCTCCGGGTCGGCCGCTGCCGCCGCCTCCGTCCAGAAACCTCGGCGTTCTTGACGCTCCGATGGCCAGCCGCCCGGAGATGAGTTCGCCGGTGGTGACGAGCTCGATGATCAACGAGCCGATCGAGCCGATGGACGACGTCGAGCAGGATGACGGTCCGACTCGCGTGATGCCCAGCCTACTGTTGTCGCGACCGGCCGCGAAGCTGTCCCCGCCGCCGTCCAGCAAGCCCATGCCGGTGCCGACGCCCCCGCCGTCGAGCCGAAGCTACCCGGCGCCCCCATCACGCCGTGTCCCAGCCGTGGAAACGCTTCCTTCCGTACCGGCTAACTCGCTTCCCGACAACTCTGCCCCGAGCAACTCTGTTCCCGGTAGCACCGCTCCGATCGAGGAGGCGGTCTTAGAGGCCGAACTGGTCGACGATGTGGACGACGAAGCGCCCACGCCGTTCTTGGACCTGCCCGTGCGACGCTCTCAGCTACCCGCCCCCCCGCAGTCCCAGAGGGCTCCTGGCACGGCGGCCGATTCGGCTCGGCTGATGGCTGCGTCCGGCGCAAGCGTGCCGCCACCCCCTCAGCAGGTGGCCATTCCGGCTGCGTCCGTGATGGTGTCGCAGCCGGCTCCGCCGCCGTCCATGCGCAATCACTACAACGGTCCGACCCTGACCGGCACACAGATACCGTCGGCGCCGGACTCCGGTCCGCGAGCGCAGACGTCGAGCCTGGCGCCTGTCGCCGTTTCGGACTCCGTGCCCCCAGCGGCGCAGAGAAAGTCGAGCAAGACTGGCTGGTTGGTCGGTGCCATGGCCGCCATCGTGGCTGTGGGCGCCCTGGGCGCAGCGGTCGTGCTTCCGCAGAGCGGGTTACTTGGTGGCTCCGGCGCGCTGAGCGTGAACGTGGGTGCCCAGGGTGGCGGTGCGGTCGACAATGCGGTGGTGTTCGTGGACGGCCAGCGTGTCTGTGACTCGCTTCCCTGCGAAGTGCCGAAGCTCGACGACGGAGTTCATTTCGTCAAGGTGCAAGCCGATGGCTACGAGCCGACGTCAGCCTCCGCGGTGCGGGTCGAGTCCGGCCAGACCAAAGGCTTCTCGATCGACCTGAAGAAACTAACAGCTAGCGCCGAGGCGCAGGACACCAAGAGCGAATCGCCATCGACCGACGCGACGGCTTCCGGTTCGGACGTAATGTCGCTCGATCAACTGGGTGCCAAGAGCAAGACGAGCAGCGAAGCTTCGTCCGCCTCCGGGCCCGCTTCGACGAAGTCTGTCGCCGCGGGCGCGGCCAAGACCGCGTCCAACGCTGCTGATGCCTCGAAGAGCGAGAAGAAGGACGAGAAGGCCGACAAAGGCATTCTACGTATCAACTCGCTTCCCAAGTCCAATGTGATCGTGGACGGGCGACCGCTCGGTTCGACTCCCAAGATGGTGCGTGTTGCCCCAGGCAGTCACAGCGTGGTGTTCGTGTCGCCGACCGGCCGCAAGGCACAGAGCGTCAGCGTCCAGGCTGGCCAGTCGCGGGTCGTCGCGGTCCGCTTCTAGCGACCAAGCCCGCTGTCACGGCCGATCTCGCTCTGAGGTCGGCCGTTTGCATTTGTGCTACCTGACGACACCTCGGTAGAGATACGCGATGCCGCCGGTCAGCGTTTCGAACGTGACATCTTCGAATCCGTCCGTGCCGAGCATCATATCGACGAACTCATTTCGGCAGGGGAATTTGGAGCTCGAGTCCTGAAGGTACCGGTACGCCCAGCCCTTGCCCGTCACCAGCCCCCCGAGCCGAGGTAGCACCGCGTTCGAATACCAATTGTAGACGTTGCGAAACCCCGGGGTCGTCGGTTGTCCAAACTCCAGCACCAGCACGACACCTCCACTTCGCGTCACCCGCGCGAGCTCGGAAAGACCCTTGGCAGGATCGCTCACGTTTCGAATGCCGAACGAGATGGACGCAATATCAAACCGGTCGGACTCGTACGGTAGGTCCGTGACGTCGGCTTCCGCGAATTCAATCGTGACGTCGCTGGCCGCTGCTTTTGCGGGCGCGGGCTCCAGCATCTCGGGGCAGAAGTCGGTGCCGATGACAGTGCCCGTCGGGCCCACGGCCCGCGCGTACTCGATCGCCAGATCTCCCGTTCCGGTCGCGCAATCGAGCACCTTGTCGCCTGATTTTGCGCCGCTATAGCGCACGGCCTTGCGGCGCCAAAGGTGGTGCACGCCGCCACTCAGCAGGGTGTTGGCAAGGTCGTAGCGGCCGGCGATGGCGCCGAACATACTTCGAATTCGTTCGGCGTCCGGGCGGGAGTCGGCGTTCGGCATGGCGCACTCTTAGTCCCCTGCGCCCGCTTTGTCGATGAGGCGGGCCATCGCGGCGGTGGCGCGCGACATCCTGCCACATCGGGGTGGTACCCCGGTGAATTCGGCTCTAAACAGCCCAGGTGAGCGTCCAAGCAGTCAGCACGCTGGACATGGAAGCGATCGCCGCGTTTCTGCGCAACGGCGTGCTTGTTCAGCTAAGCGCGGACGAGGTTCTGGTCGGCTACGGGCAGCTTTCACGTTCGGAAAAGCCCCCCTCCGGGCATGCCATGCTCGTTCCCGACTTCTACTTAGCGGACACTCAGCCGTGGGTGAGCCCCCAGCGGGTTCTTGTGACGAGCGCGGCGCACTTGACCGAACTGCTCACGGCCTACGTCGAAACGCGCCCGACGAACGGCGGGGCTGGAGCGCTCGCTTGGGAGCCTGTCGACGCGACTCCGTTTCTGGATGCCACGCGGCGTATCCTGCAGTCGATCGGCTGCGGCGAGGTCGACAAGGCGGTGCCGGTGTCGGTCGAAACAGGTCGCGTTCAGGGCGACGCCCACCTGGGCGGGCGCATCGCGCTGTGTCTGCTTCGGGTTTTGAGCAGCCCCCCGTCGCTGTTTGCCTACGGAGCCTGGCGTACGAACGAGGCAGGCGTCGTCCAAGGCGGGATTCTCGGCGCAACCCCGGAGCACTTGTTCGAGCTGCGCTCGGACGGGGCTGTCGTTACGGCGGCATTGGCTGGCACGCGCGCACTCGAGGCGGAGGACGACCTTGAGGCTGTTAGCGCGGAGCTGATGGCTGACGGCAAGGAACGGCGCGAACACGAGCTCGTCGTCACAGATATCCGCGAGCGCCTCGCCGCCGTGGCCGGTGGCGCCCAAGTCCGTGTAGGTGAGACAGGTATCCTCAAATTGCCGAACCTCCTGCACCTGCGTACCGCGCTATCGGTGAAGCCGACGGTGACGGTAGACTTCGAGCAACTGATGCGACAGCTCCATCCGACACCTGCGCTCGGGGTTGCTCCGCGCGCGCTCGGTTTGAGTTGGTTGCGAGAACATGACGGCGTGAGCGAGCGGCGCCGCTTCGGTGCGCCGTTCGGGTATCGTCGGCCGGACGGTTCCGGGATTTGTCTTGTGGCAATTCGCAACATTCAGTGGGCGGGGCCGACGGTTCGACTG
>JAUIKB010000694.1 GCA_030430975.1 Polyangia bacterium | reverse complement strand
GACCGAGTTTTTTGATCTGATCGTGAGCAATGGCGCCGACGGTAAACGATCGACACCTCGGCCCTTGCTGATTGCTATCATGCGCCTCGGTGAGGTCGTTCGAGCGAATGAGACTGCGGACCTCGCGGCTGGTTACGTTACGTTAAGCGCTCGACTCCAGCAGCGGGATCAGATCGGTCGGCTGGCGTGAGCAACGGAAAACAGCTGCCGAGTTTTTCCAACTCCCCGAGTGGGATGCTAAGCGACGCGGAGCGGAACGTATCAACGCAGTCCAAAGCAGCCGCGGATGACGAAGTCGCCTTGGAAGAGCAGCGGCCGATCCGAAGTCAGCACTTCTCCCACGGTTCGCATGGCTCCCACGGTTCGCATGGCTCCCACGGTTCGCATGGCTCCCACGGTTCGCACGGCTCCCACGGTTCGCACGGCTCTCACGGTTCGCACGGCTCCCACGGTTCGCATGGCTCCCACGGGTCCTGGTAACGAATCGGGTCGACCTGCTGTTTAGCTGTCGGGTCTTCCAGGGCTCTAGGTCTTCCAGCATTTCTCACGTGAGCTTTCGACTGCGCTTTTTTGGACGGGGCGGCGCGAGTGGAGGAGCGAGGTCGGCGCCAGCGGTCTCCAGAGCACCGAAGGCCTGCACCAGGAGGTCTAGAACGGCCGTTGGAGGCACGGCTACATGTGGTGCAGGCCCCGGCGACCTTACGGCCGAGGCGAACGACGCCAACTGGCGTGTTAGGCACTCGTCGGGTCGGTCAGCGTCGGCCGAGTCCTCGTCGTGGGTCGCCGGTCTCACGTTGTGCGTCCAACTGGTGCGGCCGGTTCGAAGAACCAGCTGCGTGCCTGAACAGTCCATTTGCCATCGTAGGGTTCCGCTTGCTTCGCCTTCGAGTTGAAGCTCGAGCACTCGAGGCCGGCTGCCTGTCGAGGCGACATTAGCGCGAACGACTGTTGTGCGTCGTCGCGCACTGGTGAGCCAGAGCGCTAGCAGTTCGTAGAGTGTGGGCGCGAGCGCCTCGCGACTCCAAACAAACGGCGTTCTCACCGAACGCGTCGTGGTGTTGTAGTACAGCGTCAGTTCGTCGTCGGCCGGATCGAATGCCTCGAGTCGATCGAGGTGGGCGAATCGGTGAACGGCTTGTATCGGTACACCCGCCCTGGCGGCGCTCGTTTCCAGCTCGCGGGCCTGAGCGGGGTCGCCGGTGCACGGTCGTTCGATGAGGAGCGGTAGGTTGCGCTCGATACAGCGCCTCGCAATGTTGTAGTGCTCGGTCGTCGTTGTGGCGATAATCACGGCATCTGGCCGCACGCCCTCCAGCGCGGCTTCGAGCGAGGTGAAACCTGGACGGTGCCCGAACGCCGCTTCCCGCGCGGGGTCGAAGTGTGGAGAGCAGACTCCGTCGATGCTAAGCACGCCCACGTTTCGCGACGCGCGGTACAGCTGCTTCGCTTCAGAGCCGCTTCCAACAAGCAGACAGCGGATAGGTCTTCGGCCCGCCGGCGCGTGGTCTGCTACCGGATGGATCACCTCGGAGCGAGCTGCCTGGTTGCGCGTCGCGCCCGGCGCTCGTTCCAAATCACGCCTGCGGAGTTCTTCAGGAATCGTGTCGAAACTCGGGTAGCCGAGATCCCGTTGCTGGAGCTTCAGATCGACCGGAAAGGGCGCCCCCTGAACGGGTTTCAGTTCGTCGAGGCCATGACGTTCTGCGTAGGGTTTCCACACGCCGTGGCAGTAGTGAGTGAAGCGGCACTCGTCGCAACCGGGCGCTCGAATTTTCTGGAACGCGTCCTCGCTCGTGGACTCTGCGCCGAGTTCAAAGACGTCGGAGAAGCCGACGAACTCGTCGAGCAAGCACGGCGGGATGCCTTGGCGCGCTCCCACGTGAAACCGTTGGCGCAGCGCAAGCGCGCGGTACATCGCGTGCTTGAGTGACGGCAGCGCGTCGTCGAGCCTGGGTACGAGGTGGAAATTCTCGAGCGCTTTGAATTGCGGCGATACAAACGCGAAGTTGATGCTGACGCGGCCCGGATATCGGCTGGCGATGAACTCGACGAAGTCAGCCGTATAGGAGAGGTTCGTCGTGCACACCACATAGTTGACGACCGTCGCAATCCCGGCGTCTACAAGGAGCGAGATTGCTCGGGTCGTTCGGTGGAAGTCGCCGGTCTGTCCGGTGATGCGAGCGGAAAGGGCTTCGGTGTGTGCGTGGAGCGAGACGAAGGCGTGCGTCAAACCGGCCTCCGAGAGCATCGTGACCCGAGCGGGTCGATCGAGAAGCACGCCGTTCGTGACGAGTTCGATCTGCCGAATGCCGCACCTATGTGCGGTGTCGACAAACGCTGCCAGATGCGGCGACAGCGTTGGCTCGCCGCCGGAGAAAGACAGTCGACTGACGCCGCGGCTGGCCGCTCGGGCGATCTGTCGAAGCATTTTGCCCGGGTCTTGCCAGACGTTCGCCGTCGATTCATTGGCGCTACAAAACCCGCAATCCTGATTGCACGCGACCGTAGGACGCAAAACCAACAGGTTCGTGCGTTTCGCAGCCCGTCGTCGTGCGTCGGTCCAAGCGCCCGAGTTAGAGCCGGGCGGCCGAGCCGTCAGGCGCGTGGATCGCCGCTGGAGCGGACGCAGTCCGCGGCTGCCGTGCTCCTCAACGTAGGCTTCCCCGGGACCGTGGCAGCGATCCGTGGTGGGACAGTCGCTGCACGCCGGTGGCTTGCGCCTGGGCGAGTGCGAGCGGCCTTTCGCCGCTTGAAAGTAGCGTTGCCAGTCGTTTCCCGTCGATTCGATCGCGCAGAACGGGACGTAGCTGTCGTTCGAAAGGAATGCGTCCACACCGTGCCGCTCCGCGAGTTCTAGGGCGGTCCGAAGCAGTGCGGCGATGGTCGGCCACGGTGGGGGGGCGACGGTTCGATGCACCGCGAAGTTCGGCGTGAAGAATCGGCACCTGCGGAGCTGCGGCAGCTCACGCATACACAGATCGAGCAACTTAGGCAGGTGTTGGAGTCGCCGCGAGAGCATCGGAATCTCCACCTCGACGTTGAGTCCGGCGCTGGCAGCAGCGCGCCCGCCGCTGAGCGTTCGACGCAGTGCTTCGGGTTTACCAGCGATGCGGTCGTTGACTGCATGCTTGTGGGTGAAGATCGGCAACACAATGCCGGTCAGACCCAGTGAGAGCGCCCGGGTAGCCAGCGTGGTGTTGTTCTCGTCCCAGCCAAAAGCCGGCGTTCGCAGCACGCGCTCGACGTAGCCACGGCGTCGAGCCTGGTCCACGAATGCTCCAAGTTGTTCGCTGGTTTCTGCACCGCCCCGCAGCACGACGCGCTTCCCGTTGAGATCGAGCCGTCGCAGCTGCTGGTCCCAGTCACGCTTGTGGTGCTCGCAGTCACACAATGGCGAGTCGAGCGGACAGTACCCGTCGAAGCGTACCTCTATCGAATGGTAGTGGCGGTTGGCGTTGCGTTGGTTCATCAGCGAGCGGTGCGTTCTCGCGAGCGCTAGAACTTTATCGCTTCGGCTGTCCCGCGGCCAGTCGGGCGGCGCGCCGGGCGTAGCCGACGGGCTGCGGTGCTCTGAGGTTCGTCTGGCGCACGCGCAGATCCCCGCGGTCGGCGGTGCTAAGGCGCGATTTCGCCGGACTGGAGCTTCGCGAACAGCGCCGCGTCGATCGGCTGGTACTTCTTGTCTGCGCCTAAGAAGTACAGGGGATCGTCCACCACGGCCGGGTCGAAGCCCTCTTTTCGATAGTCGACCTTCTGGTGTTTGAAGGTGCCGGTGATGCGCATATTGCGCTGGAGCCGGACGAAGTAGGGGCGCTGGAAGTTCGGCAGCTTCTCGAAGACGAACGCTGCGAAATCTTCCAGATCGAAGCTGTCGTCGATGTTCAGGCTCGCCATGCCGGCGCGGCCATCGGTGTGGGGGACTTGGACTCCGTAGACGTTGGCTTCAAGCACGCCCTGGGCGCCGTTGAGGGCCTCGGCGACCTCGTTGGTCGAGACGTTTTCGCCCTTCCAGCGGAAGGTGTCGCCGACGCGGTCGGCGAACGCGACCCACTGGGTGTCGTGCAGCGTGAGCAGGTCGCCTGAGTTGAAATAGGCGTCGCCCGGCTTGAACACGTCCTGCAGAATCTTCTTCTTGGTCGCGGATTCGTCC
>JAUIKB010000693.1 GCA_030430975.1 Polyangia bacterium | reverse complement strand
GACGCCCACGGGCTGGCGATCGACGTGCCGTTGCCGCTGACGGCGGGTTCCCGACTCGGCTACCGCAACCGCATTCGCTTGCGCGTCGAGGCCGGGCGCGCGATGTTTTTCAACCGCGCAAAATCCGCCGGCTGTGCGGTGCTCGAGCCGCGACTGTGGGACGCGGTGCGCACGCTGACCACGCTGACCGAACGTCGCCCGGAGCTGCTCGGCGACGTCCGGCACCTCGAGGTACGGATCAGCGATGAGTCCGACGCGCCGGGCGTGGTGGTGTCGGATCCGATCGATGTCGGGGCCGTGAGCGCGGCATTGAGCGGGACTTGGCGGTTCGGCTGGCACGGACAGTCAGCGCCCATGCCGCGCCTGGGCTACCGCGTGGCCGATGACGTGAGCGTCCAGGTGCCGCTGAGCGGATTCGTGCAGGTCAACACCGCCGTGAATCGGTTGTTGGTCGACGTCGTTCGTCGGGCCGCGTCGGGCGCTGGTGCTACCTTCATCGATTTGTTCTGCGGCGCGGGCAATCTGTCGCTGCCGCTGATCGCCGACGGTCTGAGCGGTGTAGCGGTGGAGAGTCATGCCGCGTCCGTGAGCGCGCTGGCCGCGGCGGCGGCCGGCACGGGCCGACTGCGCGCGCTGAGCGGTGCCGTGGACGCGCTACTCGACGGCCTGCAGCCGGCGGACGTCGTCGTGTGCAATCCGCCGCGCGCCGGCATGAAGCAGGGACATGAGCGCGTGGCGCTGCTCGCTCGCCAACGCATCGTCCTGGTCGGCTGTCGCCCGGCGGCGCTGGCCCACGACGCGGCCTCCCTGGCGGCGCGCGGCTTCACCCTGCGCAGCGTGCAGCCGCTGGACATGTTTCCGTGTACGGAGCACGTCGAGACCGTTGCCGTGCTGGATCGGGAAACGGTTTAGCGCGTCAGTTCGGTGTGGCGCCGAAGCCGCTGGAAGATCCAGATGTGCGTTATGATGACCATGGGTACCACGAACGGTAGCAGCATCGGGAGGGGGAATCGCAGGATGCCGCGCATGGCGTCGATACCCCTGCCAAAGAGCACGACCCGCTGCGCCGTGACGAACACGACCAGGATGTCGAGCAGGGCGAACGCATTCCAAGTGAGCAGCACGAATCGTGCGTTTGCCCACCGGCGATGCACCGCGAGCAGTGCGATGATGGCGCCAATTCCTGCGAGGATATCTCCATACCCCGCGATGGTGACAAAGGCCGGGTCGAGCTCGCCACGCGTGCCGAGCCATAGAAACGCCACCCCGATCGGGGCGCGGACGATGTGGTAGGCAACTGCTGGTCGCAGATCGGTGGCAGCGAAATAGGCCTTGAAGCTTGGCGATGTGGCGACGAAACCGGTGACGGACAGCACGCTGCCCCACACCATGACGGGAAACAGCGGCGGCGGCGCTGCGACTAGAGCGCCCGATGCCGCGAACGCGAGGGCTGCGCTGAACCACACGCCCAACATGATCCAGACTTTGGTCCTGGTAGCGGTTTGAAGGGTCGGCGAGTTGGCTTGAGCGTCGGAAGTCATGAGGTCTCCTCGGTTGGTTTCGTCTGCTATCAGCAAGCGCCGTGCCGTCCGTGGCTTCGCGTGGTCACTGGCACAATTCCCGCATCGGTGGGACCGTCTGCCCCGTGGATCCGCTACCGCCGCCGCCGAGCATGTGAATTGACCGTCTCTTTTGCCGACACCCCTGTACAGGAATCCGACACCCGTGCCGCGCGGGTGGCGATGCGCGTGCGTGCAGCTCAGGTTGGCGCAGTCGGCGCCTGGTTTCTGAGACTGCGTCCCTGGATCGTCGGGCCACCCGTGATGTTGATGGTGGTCATGATGGCGGTGGCGGGGGCTTCAACCGTTCGACTCGCGCTGCTGATCGCGGTGCAGGGTCCGATGCTCTTGTTCTTCATCGCCGAGGCGATATGGCTGTCCCGACGTGGAACACTCGCGTTCGTTACCGAACGGCAACTGGCGCGTTCGTTGGTGATCACGCTGCTCGGAATCACGGCAGCGTGTTGTCTGACAGGCGCGTGGCGGAGTCCCGCGTTGCCTGTACTGCTCGCGCCGGTAGGTGTGTCGTTTGCCGCCTTCGGCGCTCGCCCTTGGGGTCTTCGGATGCTGCTCGGTCTGGTCGTCGCGATGTTCGCGCTCGTGGTCGTCGGGTTGCTAGACGGGTGGCTGCCGGTGATGCCCATAGCCGGTGTGCAGTCCGTGATCGCCGTGGTCGTCACGGCGCTGTTGTTGTTGGCGGGGGTCGCCGGCCTAACCACCGCGCACAGGCGTGCTGCGGCTACCCTGGACGACATGCGGATCGCGGTCGTCGAAGAATCTCAGCTACGGGTGCGCGACGTCGAGGCGGTTGGCGCGCGCGTCGCCCACGACGTCAGAAACCCGCTGGCCGTGGTTAAAAGTCTGTTGCAGCTGGAGGCGCAGCGCAACGTCGACGCTAAGAGCACCGAACGTTTGAATGTGGCCCTTCAGCAGGTCGAGCGGATCGATGGCGTGCTCGGCGACTACGTCAGTCTGTCCAAGCCACTGACCGATCTTCGGCTGGAGCCGACCGATATGGTCGGTTTGGTGGAGTCGGTGGGGCGCGCCGTCGAGTCTGTCGCGCTCGAGCGTGGGGTATCCATCCAGTTGAAGCTGCCGACCGGGCGGGCTGACGTCCTCGTCGACGCGCAGCGGGTTCGCGACGCGCTGTTGAACTTGATGTTGAACGCGCTCGAGGCGACTGCGCGCGGGGGCTCCGTAGGCCTCGAGCTCGAGCTGACGGACCGCGAGGTCGTGATGACGGTAGCGGACTCTGGATCCGGGATGACTGCAGACCAGGTGCGTCGGGCGAGCGAACCGTTCTACACGACGAAGTCGAACGGAACTGGGCTCGGCGTGCCTTCGGCTCAAGGTTGCGCTCGTCAGCACGGCGGATCGCTGAACTATCAAAGCGAGCAAGGTCGCGGGACGACCGCCCGGCTCGGACTCCCGCTGCAGCTGGCGGGGAAGGCGGGTGGAGCATGACGAAGGTGTTGGTGGTCGACGACGAGTCCGCGGTGCGCTTCGCGCTGAGCGAAGTACTGGTCGAACACGGGTTCGAGGTCGCCGAAGCCAAGAACGGCGCTGCGGCCCTGGAGGTTCTGGAGGTCGCGGATGTAGTGGTGACGGACCTGTCGATGCCGGTGATGGACGGCATGCGGCTGCTCGAAGAGTGCCGGCGGCGTACCCCCGACCTACCCGTTATTCTCCTCACCGCGCGGGGGTCGGAACAGGCGGCGGTACGAGCATTGAAGAGCGGCGCTTGGGACTACCTGTGCAAGCCGTTCAACATCGATGAGGTTGTCGCGAGTGTGCGACGAGCCGCGCAGCTAGTCGACGCGCAGCGCCGAGCGCGCGACGGCGCGGTCGGGTCCGAGATCGTCGGTGACAGTCCCGCGTTTCGGCAGCTCGTGGAAACCGCGCGTCGCGTCGCCAAGCGCGACATCACGGTGCTGGTCTGTGGCGAGACCGGGACGGGCAAGGAGCTGATCGCGGGCCTGATCCACGCCCATTCGCGGCGCGCTGATCGCCCCCTGGTGCGGTTCAATTGCGCGGCCGTGCCGCCGGAGCTTGCCGAGAGCGAACTGTTCGGCCACGCGCGCGGTGCGTTCACGGGGGCGGTCAGCGATCGCGTCGGGTACTTCCAGCGGGCGGACGGAGGAACGTTGGTGCTCGACGAACTAGGCGAGCTGCCAGGCGCCATGCAGCCGAAGTTGCTTCGTGCCCTAGAGTCGGGAGAGGTGCAGAGGGTGGGAGGCCGCGAGCCCGACCATGTGGACGTTCGGGTCGTCGCGTGCACGCATCGACAGCTCAAGACGGAAGTTGCCGAAGGGCGGTTCCGCGCCGACCTGTACTACCGACTGGCGGTCGTCGAGCTGACGGTGCCGCCGCTGCGGGACCGGCCCGGTGACGTGGCGCAGTTGGCGGAGAAATTCCGCCGCGAGACCGCCGTACGCTACGACTTGCCCGACGTTCCCCTGAGCGACGAGGTAGTCGCCGCACTCACCGCGCATAGCTGGCCGGGTAACGTTCGCGAGCTGCGCAACGCCATCGCCAGGTGGCTGGCGCTCAGTTCAGACGGTTCAATAAGCGCAGCGGATCCCTCAGGGCTGCGGAC
>JAUIKB010000692.1 GCA_030430975.1 Polyangia bacterium | reverse complement strand
GCATTTTTCGGCATGGCTATTGGCATGGGTATCTTTGTCATCGTCGGCGGAATAGGCCTGGGCGGGTATTACGCTCTGCAGGGCAAGTCTGCTCAGGTGTCAGCGACTCAAGCTGTGGCACAAGCCCCGGTTGCCGAGCCGTCCATCGAGTCGCCCGCGACGTCGGCTTCTGCAATCGCCGCTGCTCCCCTGAAGTCCATACAGCTAAAAAGCTTGCCCAAAGACGGCGTGAGCTACGAACTCGACGGCAAACCACTTAAGAAGGGCACTACGGAAGTGCCCCGCCCAAAGCAGGGCACGGTAGCGCTGCTCAAGGCGACGGCTGACGGGTACGAAACCGAAGTACTCAGGATCGACGACCACACGCCGGATGTGCTGGACGTCATGATGGCAAAATCGGCGCCCAAAGACAGCGTTGCCGCAACCACGCCCGCTCGGACCGACAATAAGCCGCCCGAAGCGCGCCCATCAACAGCATCCCCCAAAAAGAAAAAGGCTCCGAAGCCCGACATTCCCGACAACCCGTTCGACTAGCAGCGTTCGACCAGCAGCGTTCGACTAGCAGCGTTCGACCAGCAGCAGTCGACTAGCCCGCGGGTGATACCGCGAGCGCAGTTTTCGCTGGGGGCCTCGAATTGGAGCTACCGGCACGATTTAGCGCTAGAGTGGCGCCATGAGACGGCTCGGAACCATCATCGCCCTTGCAGCAGCGCTCTGCGCAACCACTGCCCAAGCGCAAGAAACCCAAGAGGAAATCAAGGCTGAGGCAAGCCGCCTCTATAAAGAGGGTCGACAGGCGATGAAGAACGACCAGTACCGCGAGGCGGCGCTGGCGTTCGAGGGCGCCAGCCGGCTCAAGCCACACGCGGTTGCCCTGTATACCGCGGCGCAAGCGTGGGAGCTCGCAGGTGAGCCGGACCGCGCCGCCGACGCTTACGCCCAAGCCCTGGCGACGCCGAAACTAAACGAGAAGCAGGCTCAGTTAGCGCGCGAGCACTTGGACGCGCTGTCCAAGGATCTCGGCGCGATTCTCGTTGAAGGCGTCGAGGGCACCCGCGTGCAGATGGACGACCACAACGAAGCTCGGACACCTGCACGTCTGCACGCCCGGGCAGGCGACCATGTCATCCTCATCATCCGCCCCGACGGCTCTTCCGAACGCCGCGAGATCTCGATCGCTGTCGGCGAGACAATTGAGCTCGACACCGCCAAACCCGCGGGGCCTCAGCAGCGGTCTGGAGCGAAAAAGAAAAGGAAAAAGCCACGGCGTGAAGCTCGCGCCAACGAAAACCCGTCCGATGACCAAACCACCGCCATCGATACGGCGGACGTCGAACCGACGCCGGTGCTGCGCACGATCGGCTTCATCACCGCAGGCGCGGGCGTCGCAACGCTTGCCGGCGCCACCCTGTTCGGATTGAGCGCCAACAGCGCCAAGGACGCCTACGTGGCAGCGCCGAGGCGCGAGACCTTTGACCACGCACAGGGCCTGGAATCGACGACGAATCTCCTACTCGTCGCCGGTTCGGTCCTGACAGTCGCGGGAGTCGGACTCGTCATCTGGCAGTCGGGGAGCAGCACTAAATCACAGGAGAGTGTCTCGCTGCGTATCGCACCCAATAGCGTATGGGCAGGAGGGCGCTTCTAATGAGGGCACGATCTCGGCTGGCCGTCTTCTCGACGATACTCGCGACTTTCTCGATGTTTGCGGCATGCAACCTGGACTTGGATGAATCGCTGATCAACTCAGGGGGTGGCGCCTCGTCGGGAGGCGCTTCCGGGGGCACTGCCGGCAGCGCCGGTTCCGCTGCAGGAAGCGGCGGTCAAGCCGGCACCAGCGGATCTAGCTCCGGCGGCAGCGCCGGCAGCGCCGGCAGCCCGATGGGCGGCAGCTCGTCGGGAGGTGCCGCGGGTAGCGGCGGCGGCACCGGGCCCGAATGCTCCAACCCGACCGATTGTGTAGACGACACCGACCCGTGCAACGTCGGCGACTGCGTCGGCGGCCAGTGCGTCTTCGAAACCTGTCCGCCGGTCGACCTGTGCGCAACTCAGACCTGCGGCTCCATGGGTTGCGAGGCAAGCGCGACATACTCATTTCGCGCGCACCAGCTGAACGTCGGTGAAGACTTAGCTAGCTCACCTGCAAACTCGATCGCCGCGAGTGGCGACTTTGTTTACGTCGCCACGAAGACGGGCCTGCGAGCGTGGCGAGTCACCGACCCGACAAATCCGTCGTCCGTCACCGTCCAGCAACCGCCGTTCGCTATCTCAAGGCTCATCGGTAGCGACACCGGCGTATTGATCCTGGGTCCGATTAGCGCCGGCAAGGTGTCGCTCGCCTGGCTCGAACACCCTTTGAGTCGTCCGGATGCGATCATCGACACGACTGCGGTCGCGCTCAACTTTACGTCCAGCATCAGCGCGGGCTACCCATCAGCGCCGGGCGGATTTTTCCTTGTCAGAAACAACGCCGGTGAGTTCTACCCGGCGGCTCGACTGGTGCCGCCGCTGCAGCCGAACTCCGCGCTCACCTATCATGCTTCTGCCGGGATTCCCGCCAACTCAGCCGTGATCGCTTCGAGCGGAACCCGCCTTGTGACGTTCCGACTCGACAGTACTTCCGGCATGCCCCACCCAGTCTTCAGCATCGAGGACAGCGCCGGAACACCATCCGCTCAGAACAGCGGGGAGCAAGACTTGTTCGGCAGCACCGGCGAAGCCAGCACCGGTAGCAGCCATCGATTCCTGTCAGCGCCCGATGGTCGCCTCTTTTGGGCCTCCAACACGATCCAGCGCGAAATGGACGCACCGGTAACCAAATCGATCACCGTGCGTATCCCGCTCGAGCCAGGCGGAAGCATGTTCGACGCCACACGCTCCGTGCAGCTAGAGTCGTACGCGTCTGTGAGCCCGAGCGCTCAACTCGCCGGACCTATGGCCGCGGTCGGCACGGAACGTGTGCTCGTTACCGCAGCCGATCCCAGCAACACGAGCAACAGCGCTGTGCGGTCTGTGAAGTTCGATAGCGCGTCGATGACGCTCGAGCCCGAGCGATTCGTGATTCCGTTCACCGCTAGCTCCCTTGGCGCCGCAGGCGGGACTACTTTTGGATACCTGCTCAGCCCGTCAACTGCGACGCCGCCCAGCACTCCCAACGCGACCATTCACATCTTCGCGCCCACGTGTAGCTAGTCGCTAAGCGCTTCTAGAACAAGCCGATCGTCAGACGCACCCACTGCTGTCCGCCGCGGTTATCGCGAACGACAGCCCAGATCGTGTTGGCACCCTTGTCATCGCTCGTCTTCAGCGTGAGCTTGACCTGATACTCATCGTTCCAGCCTTTGGTCGCATCGTTCACGAGCTTGAGCTGCGACGAAAGGTCTCCCCGCTCAGTGTGATACTGAACCCAAGCTTGCTCCCGAATGCCGGGTCGACCCTGCGCCTGCGTCGAAACCGTGTCGACCTCTGCAGACTCTCGCTCGATGGCAGGCTTGATCTCGAACTCGCACTCATCGCCGCTGGGGCATACCTGGACACACAACGGGTTCTGAACCGAACCCTGGCAATCGGGCTGCTGTATCGGCGTCGTCAGACAGTCGATACCGATGCAGTCGGGCGTCACGTCCTGACCGTTGAATCGAATGCCAGAAATAACGGGGTTCTTGTTTTCGAACTCCTCGTACACGTACATCTGCGTGTAGCCGGCGACAAAGTGGTCTGGGCCCCGCTCCTCACCCTTTGGATCGAAACATTTGAGGGGCAGCCCGCCGTCGTTCGTGGGTCGCGCGAACTCCAACGTGCCGTCGCACGCAGCGAAGAACACGACTCCGAAGCCGAACGGCGGAAGCCGCGGGTCCTTGGGTGGAGGACGCGACGTGACGATGTCGTCCGGCACGTCCAAGGTGAACTGGTCACCGAACGAAAACGAGGGTGGTGTACCGCCGGACAGAGCCTCGCTGAAGTTCTGAAAACACCCAAAGTACGAGTCGCCCGGAGGATTCCAGCAGCCGCCTAGCCAACCGAATTGGACGTTGCTCGGCTCGCCAATAGCGTTGTGCCACAGCGCCGATAGCGTCACCGAGTCACCGGGTGCGGGATACGGCTTGTCCTTTTGTACTCCCAGTACGCGGAGCGTCGCGACCTCGCCTGGAGTGTCGAG
>JAUIKB010000691.1 GCA_030430975.1 Polyangia bacterium | reverse complement strand
GCGGAAGCCGACTTCGCTGGCGACGGCAAAGCGTTCGTTCGCGAGGAAGGCCCGCACCGCCGCGACCGCCAGGCTGCGATCGGCGCTGAAGTAGGCGCCGCGGGCGCTGCGGGCGTCGCCGTCGGCATCGCTGACCGCGTCGCATACCGGGTCGGTCAGAAGTGGCGTCGACCAACACACCTCGGTCTGGCGGTTCCAGCGATCGAGCGCCCACTCGCGCACGTTGCCGTTGAGATCGACGAGTTCGCCGCCCGGGACTCGCAGCCGGTCCCGCTCGCCTCGCCCGACGTCCGACACGCCCACTCCGAGGGCTCCGCACTCGTCGCCGGTCGAGCTTCGATCGAACGTGCCGTCGGCGCACGTCGGCAGGTCGTCGCCCCATACGAAGCGCGCGCTGCGGCGTCCGCCCATCACGTACTCAAGCTGCGCCTCGCTGGGTAGTGAGCCGCCGCGATCCTCACAGTACTCTAGAGACAGGTCCCAGCTGATGCAGTTGACCGGTTGATCGTCGGCGTCCGACGGGTCGCTCGTGAACGTGCAGTTGACGATCCCGGTATCGCGTTCGTGTGGGTTGTCCGCTGGGCCACCTATCGACTTGCGACGGATGTGCCCGTCCTTTCGGTACTCGGCTACGGTGACTTCCGTCTTCGACATGAAGAACGGGGACACGACGACCAGGCGCTCACGCTCGCCGTCGTTTTCCGGCAGGCCGGTCAGATCGAGGCGCGGATCGCCCATCCAAAACGCGCCGCCGGGCACGCATACTTCGTCCGGTTGTGGCTCGCCGTTGCACATCGTCGTCAACGCGGGTTTCCAGCTGGCGACGAGATCCGCCGGCGGCGGGCCGGCGATGCTCGCAGCGGGCTTCTCGAGCGCTCCGACCGGCGCCCCGACGGATTCGGTCCTGAGCACGACGTGGCGATTCACGATTCCTTCGGCTGGTAGCGCCGGCAGACTGACGATGGTCTCGATCGTCGACTCCGGTCGCGGCTCGAACGAGAAGGCGCCAGCGCTGCGATACAGCTGGACGCGCACGCGGATGCCGGCGCTCCCGGCGTCGGCCGTGATGCCGATCGTCGCTGCGCCCTGATCGAGTGTGTTCGCGTCGGCTTCGAATTCGCGCGAGCACCCGACGCATGGCTCCGTAGCCCCTCTCGGAAACACCTCGATGCGCAGCCGATCGAAAAGCGCCGGTGGCGCGTCGGGGTCGCCGACTACGGGCGCGTCGGTCGTCACGCCGAACACGATTTGTCCGCGTGGCGGCAACGGGTCGGGCTCGCCACACCCCAGCGAGATCAGCGCCAACCCGCACAGCGCCGGTTCAGCCGCCCGCCGCATCACGTCGACGTTCCAGGGTAGACACATCGAAAGCCTACGAGCGGACTCGGAGAGTCGCGTCCGAGGCGCACGGTGTTGCCGACGGTCGGTGGCGGCGAACCCCAGGCACCGCCGCGCACGGTGCGGCGAGCCCCGTTGCCGGCACAGCGCGGTTCCCGGACGTCGGCGTTTGCCCAGCATTCCGAGTCGTACGGTGCGTAGCGATCGAGCGTCCATTCGCTCACGCCGCCGGCCATGCCGAGCACGCCGTCCAGCGTCTCGTCGCCGCTTGCGTCGCTTGCGACCGGCAGTGGCCCGAACCCGTCGCCTTCGCAAAAGCCAGGCAGGTTGGCGAGTGTGAGGCGGCCGAACACGACGTCGTCACAGTTGGGCGCGGAGTTACCCCAGGGGTATCGTCGCTTGCCGACGAGTGCACGCGATGCGGCGTATTCCCACTGCGCCTCGCTGGGTAGGTCGCCGCCGGCGTGTCGACACAGCTCACGTGCGGTGTTCCAGCTGACGCAGGTCAACGCGAAGTCTTCGCGACCGCGTGGCGCGGCGCTATAGCTGCACGTTTCGGAGAGCTCGTTCCCCAACATATCGTCGCGCGGTTCAGGTGGCTCGCTGGCCGTAAAGCCGCTGTCGTTCGCTTGCCGGTACCGCGCGACAGTGTATTCGCTCCGATCGATCCAAAGGCGGCGATGGGCGACGATACGCTCGGGCAGCGGTGGCAGATCCGGAAACAGCGCGACCTCGGCGCTGCCCAGGATGGTCGCGCCTCCGGGAATGCACACGCGGTCCGCCGTACCATCGTCGCGGTCGCAGCGTTCGGCTTGCCACGCGGCGACGCGCTCGGAGGTGGGCGCGGCCTTGCCTCTGGGACGAACCGGTTCGATAGGTTGCCGCTCACGCTGCGCGGCGACGCACGCTGCCGCTTCGTCGCCGGGCTCAGCCCCGCTCGGTTCCGCGGCGAGCTGTGCCATCGTGCCGGCGCACACGCCTCGTAGCACCAGAGGCACGCGGCCGCGCTCGCCGGGGGTGAGACGGATTCGCGCTAGCCGGTCGATAGCGAGCAGCGGTTCTGGTTCGAGCGCCGGCGTGTCGTCCGCGCCGTCGACGAGCAGCCGCGGTCCTTCGGCTTCATCAGGCGGAGCGCCCAGCACGTCGGGCCAATCCGCAAACCGTTCGCCGCGGTATGCACGGACCCGCGCTTCGGGAAACGCCCGCGCGCGCACCCACACGTCGCGGGGTGCACCCTCGTCGTTCGAGAACACGCTGAAGCTGACCGGCCAGTCGCGCGCGTCCGGCAAGGCGAGTTCGCGGTGCTGGAACCAGCGACCGTCCGCGCTGTACAGATCGACCCGCAGTCGATTCACCACGCCGGGCACCGGCAGGTCCGTGTCGATTTCGATCACGGCTTCGCCCAGCGGCGGCAGCGGTTCAGGACTGCACGCGACCAGAAGCACGCCGAGTGCGAACGCTCGCTTCACGGCACCTCTACCGTCCAGCCAAGGCCGCCGCCGCTCAGCGCGGGCCGCTCGGGATCGGGTCGGGTGATCGCATACGTGATCAGCACGGCGCCAGCGATTGCCACGCCGACGCCCGTCCAGAACCACCACCGCTGAGTCAACGGTGTCTGTTCGAGGGGCAGCGGAGCCTGAAGCGTCCGCTGCTCGCCAGGGCGCAGCAGCGTGGTCGCGTTGTAGTCGACGTAGCCGTCCTTGCGGACCGAGATGCGGTAACGCCCGGCGGGACGGCTGAGCGTCAGCGGCGCGAGTCCGACATCTAGGCCATCGATGGCGACCGCCGCCCGCGACGGCTTGGACGTGATGCGCAGCCGCGCCGGCAGCTTCTTGAGTTCGAGCGTTACGGAGCCGCGACTGCCCGGCTTCACGTTGAGCCGCCGCACGACGTCCGAGAACCCGCGGCGCGACAGCCGCACGATGTGGTTACCCGGATCGAGCTCGACGTCGAAGTTCGCGCTGCGCGGGCTGGTACCGTCGCCGGCTGGTAAGACGCCGGCCAGCAGCGTGGTCGTTTTGGCGCCGCGCACCGGCTTGAGTGGGCGGCCGTCGATCGCGATTCGCGCAGACGCTGGCCGGAGCGTGAAGCTACGGGTTGAGATAACCCGATCGAGTTCGCCGATGAACGTGTTGGTTTCGGCGAGCAGTGCCTGCGGGAGCGTCCCGTTCGTAGCGGCGGTGTGCTGCGCTAACGCCTCTCGAAATGTCTCCCGAGCGAGTACGTACTTGCCGAGCGCTCGCTGGCAGACGCCGACGTTGTAGACGGTCCCCGGACTGGGGCGCAGACGTTGGGATCGCTCGAACTCTGCCAGCGCGTCACCCCAGCGCAGGTTGGCGGCCAGTTCTGCGCCTTTGGCGAACGCGGCGCGCGCCTTCACCACGTTGGGTGGCTCCGCAGTGGTGTTGGTTTCGGGCTGTGCGGTCGGCGCTGATTCGGCGGTCGGCTGCTGGTCGGACACAGGGGGTTGCGCGCGGGCCGCGCGGACCGCCAGAAGCGTGCAAGCAAGAGTGGCCGTGTTCAGCAGGCGAGGGTGCATCAGTAGAGCGGCTTAGATAGCAGCTTGGGTTGGGTCGCGGCGCTTGGTTTGGGGGGCGGCTTGGAGGCGGGAGGGGAGCTGGTGGTTAGTCGGGGGCCGGATCGGGTTCGGGGGGCTGTTTGCTGGGCTTTTAGCGGCTTCGCCGCGTCGCCTGGCTGCCGCTGCGCGGCGGGCTTAAACTCGGTGTTCTGTTGGGGATTTGCTGACGCTGTTTGCTGGGCTTTTAGCGGCTTCGCCGCGTCGTCTCGCTGCCGCTGCGCAGCGGGTTTGAACTCAATGTTTCCGG
>JAUIKB010000690.1 GCA_030430975.1 Polyangia bacterium | reverse complement strand
GTATTGACCGACGGCAAGTCTTCCACCTGCGACCCGGAAACCGCCGACATCATCGAAGATGCGCTGATGGACATGTGGTCGGTCGTCAACAACTTGTCTCGCATCAAGCCACCAAAGGGGGCGGCGTTTCGGGCAGCGATCTTTGGCTCCGCGCGCATCAAGCCAGGCGATGATGTGTACGAAGCCGTCAAGCAGCTCGCTAGCAGCTTGTCGAAACAGGGCTGCGATATCATTACCGGAGGCGGCCCTGGAGTCATGCAGGCGGCGAACGAGGGCGAGACGTTAGGCGACCCGGACAAACGGACTAGATCCGTGGGTATCCGCATCGAGCTGCCCTTCGAGCAAGGCGCCAATCCCTTCGTCGAGAAACTCTACACCCACAAGACGTTCTACTCGCGACTCCACCAGTTCGTTCGGCTGTCCGACGCATTTATCGTGATGGGCGGCGGCATCGGAACCACCCTTGAAACGCTGATGATCTGGCAGCTGCTTCAGGTCAAACATGTCGAAGGCGTTCCGCTCATCTTCGTGGGCCCGATGTGGCGAGAGCTCGTGGAGTGGGCCGAGCGCCACATGTTGGGGGGGACGACTCAGCTCGCCAGTCCAGCCGACCTCAAAATCCCCATCTGTGTCGACACTCCAGCCGATGCCCTCAACGTGCTGCAGCCGTACGTCGATCGCTTCGCTAGCAGAGAATGAACGCGCTACGACCGGCGTTGATCCAGTGTCAGTGACTTCGATTCATACCCGCCTGGCATGCTTGACGATTGCGTTGCTAGCGGCGAGCTGCGAGCGGACCGCACCGCCAGCGCCGGTTGCGCCAAGCGCGCCCCCAAGCACGTCAGCCGTCCGGCGATCGGACGAAGCGCTAGCGAAGTGTCGGGCTAAAGCGACCGCGATCGCGGAAGCCGACATCCTCCGGGGCGCACCGCGCTTCACTGCAAATCGGCCGTACATCCTTGGGCGCGCCCGCGGCGAACCCGTGGTCTTCACGGCGGAGCCGAAGGCAACGCCGAGCGACCAACTCGACGAAGTCACCGTGAAACTCGCGGCGCGGTTCGCGAAGAGTCACCCCGTTGCGCGACTACGACGCCTTCTTCCGTTACTCCGCGGCAAACCCGCTGAATTTCGAAAACTGATCCTGCGCGACGGTTACGTATTCGCGACCGACCCCATCGAAGCCTTCGCGCTGGTACGCGTTCTGCGCATCGCCCATCTGTTCGAAGAAGAGTCGATCTGGCTTCAGCGCGCCGGCGCCATCGCCGAACTCAAACGCGAACAATCCGGCAATCGACCGGCTCGATACGTGTACGTGACGGGCGCCCACGGCTACGAGGCCGGCGCAGCAGCAGAACTGCTGTTCGCCGATCGCTTCGCGTTGACCAAGCGCGGGCTGGACGCGCCCCTGCACCGCTCGCTCTCGAAACTCACTGACGAGCTCGGCGCAGATCGCGTGCTCATTCAACGCATGACCGAACTCGGTGCGACGGCTGAGTTGCGATTCGGCGAGTTGACGGTCACGGCAGTGCTGGAGCACCGGGACGCGGAGCTGCGTCTGGGCTGCATCAACGAAACCGCTGAGCAGCGAGCAAAGCTCGAGCGTCACCGCGAGTCGACGGCGTTCGTGCGCGAGGCGAGGCGCCGCATGCGCCGAGCTGTCGACGGGTTCGTGCGCGAACGACTGCGTTTCGACCGACCGGTCGGCGAGAAGACGGCTGACCGCGACGGGGAGCTGCGACCTGCTTGGCGCTGGGCGTATCGGCAAGGGAGGCGCGCGTTTAGCGTCGACGATGCAAGCTACATGGTGTTCGACGGAAAGGGACGCCCCGCACCTCCCCAAGTCTGTGTCGACCTGGTTCTGGAGTCGTACGAGCGGGCTGCGGGCACCTGGTTCGCCCCTCTTGGCCAACCGAGACAGCGAACTAAGGGTACGTTCGACTGGAACGACTATGAGATCAAGAACCGACGCGGTGTGATCGCGTTGGAGAAGTTTGCGACCGAGCACGAGCAACTGTTTTCGGTGTTTAAACCAGAGTTGGCTAAACGCGTCCCATTCGCCCAGCGGCGCAAGTTCTTCGATTACCTCGTTGCAAATGCGTCCCTGTTTCGACCGGGCGATGTGCTAGCCATCCGCGGCATCAAGAACGACGGCAAGATCCACCAGCATGCTATCCTGCTCGAACGCACCGACCCGGTCACCGGCATGCCGTTCGGACTCGCCGACCAAATGAAGTGGCCACGGCGCCGCAGCTGGGAGGGCATCATGGCTGAGGCGCCCCGACGCAGCTTCTACTTCCGAGCGCGCCCAACGGATGCTGTGTTTCGCGCGATCGCGGGCGACGCCGCATCGGCACCCACTCGCGCGGCCAAAGCCGACGAGCTTGCTGAAGACGGCGGCTAGCCATAGCCCGCCTAGGTCAGCACCGCCGACGGGCGCCGATCGACGGGCCCGTCGAACGGCGGATGCTGCATGCGACCGACCGCGCAGACCCGCGCGTGGGGCGCCATGAGCGCCACACCCGGATCCGGTCCGACCACGGCAACACACGTCAGATAAGGCTCCCAGTGAGCCACGGCTGTCAGCGGATCCCGCGCTGCTAGAACATAGAGATGGCGCCCCACCGGAGGCAGACGGTTCAAGTCGTCCCCCCAGGCGACGGCCCCCCAACTTGCGCCGCTCTTGGCCCCACCGACGAAGCACGACTCGTCTAGAAACCGACGTGCATCCGCTCGCTCGGAAGCGCTGAGTTCTCCGAGTGGGACCTCCTCAGCGTGCCGCTGCAGCGCGACGGCGAGAGCCGCGACGACAGCCTCGCGCTGGGCGGCGCCCACGACGACGATGCGGGGGCTCAGGCAGCCACGCTGGTCGAACAGCACCGTATCGGCAGCGATACCGTCGGCCAGCTCCGCCAGGTCATCGATCTTCGTCACCACCACCATCCCGATCCCGTGGCCATGACCGTGAAACCTGACGCCCGCGGGCAGCGACGTGCGCACTTCCTCGAGCGTCGCGTCCGAGCCATAGGCGAACAGCTGCTCGCCCGCTCGCGGCGTTAGCTCCGTCACGAGCTCGAACAGTCCCGGCGCCGCGCTCAGGCATAGCTTGGCCATGAGCGGCTCGCGACGTGACGGGCGAACGTAGACGATGGGCGCCGCCGCGACAGCTAGCGCCAGCGCACGATGCACACCGACAAACGCGTTCGATGAAAGCAGCAAGTGAGCGCGCTCGGTCCGGTCGACCGAACCGATCAGCGCCGCGACTTCGTCCGAACTGGGATCGGTTTCAAGCGCGGTGGACAGCGCCCGCTCGACCCCTTGAGGAGAGAGCGCTGTTTGTCGTGGTAATTCGAGCCGAGCTTGGCGCCCTAGTGGATCGGAAGGGTTCGCGAGCCGCCGAGCAGCGTCCAACAAGCGTCCGACGCGGTCGCGTGGAGAGTCGAGTCGCCGTTCCATGAACCGCGCCATGCTAGGCTACCCGAATGACTTATCGCTATCTCATTCTGTGCTTAACCCTAGGCGGTTTTGGCTGCTCGGACGACTCGAGCAGCCCGACGGGAAGCGCGGGCGGCGCGGGCACTGGCGGCTCGAACTCCGGCGGTAGCGGCGCGACTTCTGGCACGGGCGGCTCGACCACCGGAGGCACCGCTGGCACGAGTTCAGGCGGCACCGCTGGCACGAGTTCAGGCGGCACCGCTGGCACGAGTTCGGGCGGCACCGCTGGCACCGGCGGCGCGCCGGGCGCGGAGTGCAAGACGGCAGATGACTGCGCGCTGTTCTCCGACTGTTGCGCCTGCACGGCAACCGCGCCAGGCGAGGCGGATCCGGCCCACGCTTGCCCCCTCGACTCGTGCTTCGCCGATCAATGCACCGCGCAAGGCGATCTGAAAAAACAATGCGTCAGCGGGCGCTGTGTATTGACCGTTAACTGCGACCTCTCGACCGTCAGCTGCGCGCAGCCAGCGCCGATGTGCCCTGCCGGTTTCACGCTGACAACCGACGCGTCTGGACTGTGCTACGGCAACTGTATCCAAATCAGCGAATGCCCTAAGCCCCCGGTGAAATGATGATGACTTATCGAATCTCAGCCCTCTGTCTTTGCATCCTGACGTCCGTTGCGGGTTGCTCCTCCGAATCTTCAGAAACGTCAAACTCCACCGGCGGCT
>JAUIKB010000689.1 GCA_030430975.1 Polyangia bacterium | reverse complement strand
AGCGCACTTCGAGCGTCTTTTTGAGTCGGGCCTCCGGGAACAGCGTGTTGAGGTGTAGCTCCCAGTCGGCGAGGGTGGCGCGCTCGCCTTCGAATCCGTTCTTCCAGAAATCGCGGAACGTCTGACCTGTGTTGGCGAACAAGCGATCACCGCGCTTGAACAGGAACATGCCGGCGTCGAGAGCCCACTCGACATAGTCACGATAACCGTGGTTCCGGTCCGTCCACAGCGCTGGGATCAACCCGGAGCGGCTCGGATCCATGTGCCGCCAGACCTCGCCGCGGTTCGTGAGTAGCTCGGTCGGGCGGCCCTCGACGAACGGCGAATTCGCCAGCATCGCGTTGATGATCGGACTGAGCTTCAAACACAGCTTCAGTTTGGTCATCGCATCGGCTTCGTTCGAATAGTCAAAGTTGGCCTGCACCGTCGCCGTGCGGCGCATCATGTCCAACGCCCGGTGACCCTTAGTCGGCAGGTACCGCTTCATGATCGAATAGCGCTGCTTCGGGACCCACGGCAGTTCGGACTGGGCAGCCAACGGGTGGAACCCGACGCCGAGCCACGTCAGGTTCATCTTCTGGGAGATCGCGTCGAGTTCTCGGAAATGCTGATCGGATTCCTCGGCGATGGCGTGGATGTTCGGCAGCGGGGCCCCCGAGAGCTCGAGCTGGGCGCCTGGCTCGAGCGTCACCGACGCGCCTCGACGCGACAGCGCGACGACCGGGCCGCCTTCTCGTTCACGGACGGCGGTCCAGCCGTGGTCCCGCGCGAGCGCGCGAAGCGCGTCGATGACGCCGCGCTCGCCGTCGTAGCAAAGCGGCGCACCGGACTGGCGGTCCACACCGAATTTCTCGGATTCGGCGCCGATCAGCCAGCGCTCGCGTGGTTGTTCGTTGGCGCGAAACGCCGCGATCAGTTGATCGATCTCGGTTAGCGGCGCGAGCGGGGCGGTGGTCTGCGTCATGAGGAAGGGGAACGTTGTGCGAAGGTTGCCGGCGTCAAGGGGAAGGCGGAACCATCGCGGTTGGGTGCAGCTCTCCAAGCGCTTGAGCCAGAGCCGCGGTGTGTGCTTCGGTCGTGCCGGCGCCACCGCCGATGATGCGTGCCCCCGCCTCGTCGAGGCGTTCGGCGCCGCGTGCCCACTGCGCCGGCGCAGAGTCGGAGGTAGGAAAGCCGCGCACGCTGTCCGCCCCGCCGGCTAGGAGGACTCCGAACGTCTTGTCCGCAGCGACGTTGCGCACGGTCTCGAGCGTCAGCACGCCGGTCTCGACATCCGGTACCTCGAACAGGATCGCGGTGGCGCCTGCTTCGGACAGCTCAGCGACGAGAGCGTCACGATCGCGTGCGTCCGTCGACTCGACGACCGCCCAAGTCGGCAGTCCGGTCGCGGCCGACGCGGCCACCGCCGCCATCAACTCGACTCGCGCGCCAAGTCCACGAGCGATGATCAGATCGCACTCATGGGCGAGCAAGCGGCTGGCGTGTTCCTCGAGCTCGACGTGGACACGCGTCGAGAACACCGGGCTGACCGCTTCCGAACCAAGGACGCCCGCGACGGCGACCGGCTTCGCGCAGCTATCCACGGCCTCGTAGGCGAGTTCCAGGGCCAGTCCCGTCAACAGCGAAGCGCGGTGCTCCATCCCGATCTCGGCGAGCGCCCGCGGCGTCGTATCGGACGTGAGCGCGCTCAGCACGTCGACGCGGCTGTCGCACTCGCGTCGGTAATGCGCGAGCACGCGGGCCGGGTCGGATCGGACCAATCCGCCGAGCGCTCCGGGATGGGCCAGGTCGAGGCCGTGTCCGCGAAAGCTCGCGCAGGTGTCCGAGTCGAGGACGAGCGGCCGCCCGGAACGGAGACGATGGGCGATCGCGGCGTACGACATCGGGTTACGCGGGATGGTTACACGGGGCGATCACCGGCGCGCGGCTAGTCCCAGCCACAGCTCTCGCCTTTGGTCTGATCCTTCATCCAGGCCATGAGCGGTTTGTAGTAGTCGATAATCGCACTCGCATCCATGCGTCGCTCACCGCTGATCGCTTCGAGGGCGTCCGGCCACGGCTTGCTCGCGCCGAGGCGGAGCATCGCGATCATCTTTTCGCCTGCTTTCTTGTTCCCATAGAACGAGCACTTGTACAGCGGCCCGGTGTGTCCGGCCTCTTTGCACAGGGCGCGCAGGAACTGGTACTGAAGAATCCGGGCGATGAAGTACCGGGTGTACGGGACATTGGCGGGGATGTGGTACTTCGCGCCCGGGTCAAAATGCTCCTCGCCGCGCTCGGAGGGCGGTGCGATGCCCTGGAACTGGCGCCGCAACTTCCACCAGTGCGCGTTGTAATTCGCGGGGCTGACCTTGCCGCTAAAGACATCGAATCGCCACTGATCGATTAATTTACCGAACGGTAAAAATGCAATGCCGTCGAGCGCGCGTCGCATCAGGAGATTGATGTCGGCTTCCTCGCTCTCGACAACCTTATCCAACAGTCCCGCCTGCTTGAGATACGCCGGCGTCACCGCCAAGGCGAGCGTGTCGCCGATGCCCTCGTGGAAGCCGTCGTTGGCGCCGTCTTTGAACATGACCGGCTGGTGCTTGTAGTAGTGAAAGTAGTAATTGTGGCCTAGCTCGTGATGAATCGTGATCAGGTCCTCTTCATCGACCTTGATGCACATCTTGATGCGCAAGTCGCCTTCCATGCCGACGTCCCATGCGCTGGCGTGACACACGACCTCGCGGTCGCGCGGCTTGCTGAACTGGCTGCGCTCCCAGAACGTACTGGGAAGCTTGTCCATGCCGAGCGAGGTGAAGAAGCGCTCGGCGAGCTTCACCATTTTAACGCCGTCGTACTTCTTCTTCTTGAGCTGCTTGGTCAGGTCGGGCTGGCCTTTGCCCTTGTACGGAATCACGCGAGGGTACAGCTTGCTCCACTCCTGAGCCCACATGTTGCCCAGCAGATGGGCCGGGATCGGATCGCGCTTGCCGATGCGCTTCTCACCGAACTCCTTGCGGAGCCGCGCGCGGGTGTAGCAGTGAAGCTGGTCGTAGAGCGGCTTGACCTGCAACCATAGGCGGTCCATTTCCTTGAGGAATTCTTCGCCGCTCATGTCGTAGCGGCCCTTCCAAATGTCGCCCATGTCCTGGAAGCCGAGCTCGCGGGCGCCTTTGTTGCCTAGGGTCACGAAGCGCGTGTACTTTTTGCGCATCGGCTTGGAGATCGTGCGCCAGCCGGACCAGGCTTCCTCGAGCAGGTCGTAGTCCTTGCTGGTGGCGATGATCTCGCTCAGCTGTCCGAGCGTGCGACAGCCCTGGTCGCCTTTGATCTTCTCGCCCTTCTTCAGGCCTTTGCCGATCAGCTTCTTCGAGCAGTACTTGCCCTTGCCGTACATGCCGTCGAGCTCTGAGGAGATCGTCGCCAGCTCGTCGCGCTCGGCGGCATTGTCCGGTGCCGGCAGGCCCGCGGAAAACTTGAGCAGATGGAGCGCCCGCGCGGTATCCGGCTTGAGCTTCAACCCTTCGAACCGCTGAGCTTCTTTGATGCGCCGCCCGAGGTACTTCATCACGCGGGCTGCGCTCTTCGCCTCCAGAAGCTGCGTGTCGTAGGTAATGTGAGTGCTCTTGACCCACGCGATCCGCTCGCGTTCCGTCCACAAGTCCTTGAGCTCCTTGTTGAGCGTCGCGACGAATTCGTCCGCTTCAGCCGGCGTAGGGGCCGCCTCTGGAGCGTCGGGTGGCGCGGTCGGCTGAGCCGTGTCAGCCGCGGCAGGGGGCATCGGAGGCGCCGGTTCCGGCTGCGTTCCGCCGCACGCCCATGCGAATGCGGCGGAGGTCACGACGGCAGAAGCCAGGTGAAGTGCGGGCTTGCGGCGAGAAATCATCTGCCGGCCGTAGCCCTGCATACCCGCAAAATCAAGGTTTCTGCTTTACACTCAGCGCGTGCAGGGAGCTTCGAGCGTAGCGTCTACCAGCCAGCGGCCGGCGGTTCCTACCGCGAAAGCGTTGCTGCTGCTGACGCGACCGCGGGGCCTGTTGTGGTTCAGCCTGCTGCCGCTCATCGGTTACATGTTCGCGCTGTGGGATTACGGGCTGCCGGTCTTTCGAGGCTGGACGTTTCTCGGTTTGCTGGTCGCTTGGATGCTGCTCAACACGGGCACGATGTGGCTGAACGCCGACCTGGAT
>JAUIKB010000688.1 GCA_030430975.1 Polyangia bacterium | reverse complement strand
TGAAGTGTACGTCACCACCGCGTGACACCACGCGGTGGAGCTGGCGCGCGTGCAGCTCCATGTCGATGAAGTACTTGTGAACGTAGCGGCTCAGCACGTCGCTGCTAGCGGCGATCCGGTCCACGATGCCAGAGAACCCGCGGTACGACACGCTGACGCCATCCGGCGGTGTCCATTTAGCCACGTTGCTGGTGGCGCTGCCCCATGTGCCACCGATCGCCTTCCAGTCTAGGACCCCTGCCTCCTGCTTGCGCTCCAGGTAGCCGAGCCAATACATGTACGGTCGAAGCTCACGGATATAGCTCATCCGGTTCGGGTACGGCGGCGACGTGATCACCGTGGTGTACGCCGAGTCCGACAGTCCCTTTAGGGTTCGCGCATCGCTCAGCCTGGCGCGGAGCTCCGCCCGCGGAAGCCTCTGGGTGGCGCCGCTTTGGATTCGCTCATAGGCGGTCGCAAGGCCGTCGCGTACGAACGCCTCTGCCTGGCTGCGGGCCCGAGCCATTTGAATGCCCTTTTTGAACGACATCGATTGGTGCTTGAAGCTGGCATTAGAAGCCTCGATTGCCACACGACAAAAAGCCAGCAGGAGCAAGTCGCGGGACGGTGCAGCTAGGCGCGCTAGGTCGAGTGTTCTGAACGCTCGCCCTAGCGCGGCGAGGGTGTGCGGATCCCACCAGCGCTCGATGCGATGCAGCGGCGGTTGCCACGGCTTCTTGCCGCTGCGCCTGGATATGGAGGCCTGCATTTCAGCCAGCGTCGCCTGGGCCGTCACGAGCTGAGGTTTCGTGTAGTTCCGGGTCTTAGCCCGGGCGAGCCACACCAGCAGTGGATTAATGTCCGTCGTGTGACAGTCGATGCCCGCCTGCGCACACGTGAGCAGCGTCGTGCCAGTGCCGCAGAACGGGTCGAGCACGCGACCACCGGAGGGCACTTTGGCCAGAAGCTCTTGCACTAAGTGCACAGAGTAGGCGGGCGTCAAGCGCAGCCAGCCGTGGCGAGACTCAGCCCGGTTGCCGCGAAACGTGTACCGGTCGGCGTTGGAGCGAGTGTGGCGTTTTTCCACGGCTTAGGTCTCGGAGGCGGGTTGAGCGGTCTCGTCCGGCATCGGAACGGATCGGCCGACGATGGCCACGATGGCTACGATCGCGGTGAACCCGATCGCATACGACGCGAAGACCGACCAGCCGAGTGAAACCGGGATGTAGCCGCAGAGCGCCGCCACCGCCATTGCCGTCGAGGCGTAAGGCAGCTGGGTAGCGACGTGGTGGATGTGGTCCGAGCCAGACGCGATGCTCGACATTAGCGTCGTATCGCTGATCGGCGAACAGTGGTCACCATAGATCGCGCCGTCCAGCACAGCGGCCATGCTGATCAACATGATCGCTTCGCCACCAGCGGTGTGAGCGATCGGCATGACGATCGGGATGAGAATCGCCATCGTTCCCCACGACGTCCCGGTGGCGAAGGCGATCGCCGCCCCCGCGAAGAACGTAGCGATCGGCAGTGTCCAGGTCGGCAAGCCCCGACTCAGCAATGAGCCGATTAGCGGTCCCGCCCCGAGGTCCTTGCATACCTGCGCCAGGCCCCAAGCGAGTAGCAGCACGACGACAGCGAACAGCCCAGTGCGTGCTCCCTTCAGGAACGCCTTGAGCGCCTCGCCGACCCGCAGCTCACGTTGGACGAGTGGCAGCAGGATCGCCACAACGGCGCCAGCGAGCGCCGCATAGAGCAACATTTGTACGTTGTTCTCGCTGCCGCCGAGCGTCGTGCGCCAGAACGCACTGGAGAATGCTACGCCTGGATCGGCTTTGATTTTCGGTAAACCGCCGCCATCGTAGACGAGTCCCAATAGCGCGCCGAATACCACCGTGGCGATCGGCAGCGCCGCGTTGATCCAACGCGGCGTCGCGTCGTTGACGAATTCGTTGTCGGCCTCCTGAGACAACGGCTGAGCATCATCGCCGAGCGGCTTGCGCTCAAGCGCGGCGCGTCGTTCGGCCCGCAGCATCGGGCCAAAATCACGCCCGCTTAGGCTGGTCGCCAACAGAAATGCCAGCGCGAACACGCAGTAGAAGCGAAACGGCAACGCGAGCAGCAGCAGACCGTAGCCGCCCTCGGTGAGGCCGATCGCCTTCGCGGCATCGGTGATCAGACCGACCTCATACCCAACCCAGGTGGATACGACCGCGATGCCGGCCACTGGCGCTGCGGTCGAATCGACGAGGTAGCTCAGTTTCTCCCGCGACACGCCGTACTTGTCGGTGAGTGGTCGCATCGTCGGGCCGACCAACATGCAGTTGGCGTAGTCGTCGAAGAAGATCAGCAGGCCGAGCAGAGCGGTTCCGATCTTGGTCGAACGCGGCGAGCGGATGCGACCGGATACGGCGCGCACGATCCCCGCCGTGCCGCCGGAGCGCGCGGCTACCGACACCATACAGAGCAGTGCCAGCGTGAAGCCGATGATGTACAGGTGCCAACTGTCAGTGGCGTTGTCCCAGACATACGCCTTGGCGCTCTTACCTACCCCGCCCAGGCCGTTGTGCAGCAGAGCGCCGATCACCAGCGCTCCCCCAAGCGACAACAACAGGCGCCGGGTGAGCAGCGCAAGCACTACCGCCGACATCGGCGGGATCAGTACGATCCAGGTGAGGCTGCGGCCCTTGATCTCAGCGCTCGGAACGAACGGCAGGACGCCGAGCAGGATGGCGCTGATCCCAATCCGGATCCACAGCGACCGCGTGGCCCCCTTCGACTCCTGGCCCATTCCCGGCAAAGTACCGTAAATGTTTGATTACACAATCAAATAAGCCGTGTCGGGACGCTCGCCCTGAGCGCGCGATCCGACGCTCGAACACGAATTAGCCCTGTCGCACCGCCGCTGTGTCGTGCGAAAGTCCGCGCGGCTCGGCGGACCGGGCCGCGAGATGTGGCGGGTTTCGCATACGGAAACCGCCCTTCAGGAGGCGGATAGACGTGGCACAACATTTCCGATCGGCGCGACGAGTTCGCGCCTTGCTCGTAGCGCTGACGATCATGTTCGGCGGACTGCTTGCGGCACCGGCGTTCGCGCAGGCGCCGGCCCCTGCGCCGTCTGCGTCGGCCGCCGCGGCACCTGCGGAGGCGAAAGAGACCAAGAAGGAAGAGGTTGGGCCCTTCGATGCCGCGCTCAAGAAGGTAAACGGTGGGATCATCCAGGCGCTATTCTTCGACGTCGCTGGCGGCGCGTTTCAGTCGCCCGACCCGAAGACCGGCAAACCGGCGGGCCCGACCGTGCCGTTTGTCGTATTTGTGCTCATCCTGGGCGCCATATTTTTTACGATATGGTTTAAGTTCATCAACGTTCGCGGCTTCAAGCATTCGATCGACGTGATCCGCGGTCGCTATGACAACCCCGATGATGAGGGCGAGATCACGCACTTCCAGGCGCTGACCTCAGCGCTGTCGGCGACCGTCGGGCTCGGGAACATTGCCGGCGTCGCCATCGCTATCCAGCTCGGTGGTCCGGGCGCGGTGTTTTGGATGATCATCGCCGCGACGTTCGGGATGAGCGCGAAGTTCTCAAGCTGCACGCTCGCGCAGCTATACCGTCGCGTGAACCCGGATGGCAGCATCAGCGGTGGACCGATGTACTACTTGGACATCGGTCTGAAGCAGCGCGGACCGGCGTTCGCGGTCGTCGGCAAGGTCCTTGCGGTGATGTACGCGCTGATGATCATGGGAGGCGCGCTCGGCGGCGGGAACATGTTTCAGTCGAACCAGAGCTACGAAGCCGTTAGCAAGACGTTCGAGATCACCGGAAGTGGCGCTCAGCAGGGGTTCGGGCTGGTCATGGCGGTGCTCGTCGGCCTGGTTATTCTGGGTGGCATCAAACGCATCGGCGCCGCCACGTCGAAGATCGTACCGGCGATGTGCGCGCTGTACGTCGCCGCATCGATCTTCATCCTGATCGTGAACGCTTCGCAGATCCCGACCGCCTTCGGTCTCATCTTCAAAATGGCATTCACCGACAACGCGCTGTACGGCGGCGCCGTCGGGGTCCTGATCTGGGGCGTGAAGCGCGCCTCGTTCTCGAACGAAGCCGGCATCGGCAGCGCGGCCATCGCGCACGCCGCCGCCAAGACCGACGAGCCCGTCCGCGAAGGCATGGTCGCGATGCTGGGCCCGTTCATC
>JAUIKB010000687.1 GCA_030430975.1 Polyangia bacterium | reverse complement strand
ATAGGGGCGCAGGTGTTGCAGCGCTGAAAAGCTCTCGGTCAGTTCCTTGGCCGGTTTTGGAGCGAGCGTGAACAACGGCCACAGCGCCGCGAATGACTCGCGCCGCATCAGCCGGTCAAGGTACGTACTGGTCGGCTCAGCTACGCCCGGTCCCCCCATAGGCTCTTGTAGCAGACCTGCTTCCGCGTCCCGTCGCCCCCCGTGACGACGATCGGTTCAGAAGTAGAAATGAACCCGATCCGATCTTCTCGGCGTGCGAATCGAACACCTGGGCCGTTCTGGGATCGTCCCAGCGTACCTGGGCGCGCACGCCGTGAGCCTCGATCCAGAAATCGTGACCGTATCGTTCCGTGCATTCGATTCGCCAGTCTGCCGTCGCCCCAACCCAATCATGCCGCTTCGAAGCGACTTTCTACCCGTTCCGTAACCGCGCCATGACGCAGTCCTGACACGGCGAGGCTAACTTCTGATCGTGACTAAAACGATCGTACGTGGCCGACCTGACGACGAGCGGCTGCACTACGGGCGCTCGATCCCGTTCCTACTGATGCATCTAGCCCCGCTGGGCATGCTGTGGACCGGCGTGACTGCGGCCGACCTCGCTCTCTGCGCCGCCCTGTACTTCCTGCGCATGTTCTTCATCACCGCCGGGTATCACCGGTACTTCGCGCACCGCAGCTACAAGCTCGGGCGCGTGATGCAGTTCATCATGGCGTTCGGCGGAACCATGGCCGCACAAAAGGGCGTGCTGTGGTGGGCGTCCCATCATCGCCATCACCACAAGCACAGCGACCAGCCCGACGACATCCACTCGCCGAAGAAGGGTTTCTGGTGGAGCCACATGATGTGGACGTTGTGCAGCAAGTACGACGACACCGACTACGACCGCATCAAGGATTTCTCCAAGTACCCCGAGCTGGTGTGGCTCAACGAGCACTGGCTCGTCCCGCCGACGCTGCTCGCCATCGCCTGCTTCGTCTTCGGAGGCGCTAGCGGGTTATTCGTCGGGTTCTTCCTGTCAACCGCGCTGCTCTACCACGGCACGTTCACGATCAACTCCCTCGCGCACGTGTTCGGACGCCGCCGCTACAAGACGACCGACACCAGCCGCAACTCGATGCTGCTGGCGCTGATCACGCTTGGCGAGGGCTGGCACAACAACCACCACTACTATCAGTCCAGCGTGAACCAAGGCTTCTACTGGTGGGAGGTCGATGTCTCCTACTACGTTGTGAAGATGCTGAGCTGGGTGGGCCTGGCCCGCGATCTACGCAAACCACCCCAGCGCATCCTTGACGAAGGCCGCGGCGCCGAACCGAGCGGCGCATCGGCCACCGCGAAATCCGTGCTGCCTGAGCCGCCGCCGAGCCCGGCCCCGACGGTCGAGCCGGCCAAACAGGCAGCGTAGGGCTTCCGTTTTCGCGTAAGAGTGCGTATGAAGGGGGGTTCCGTCGATCCCTCCCCGGCGGCACGTTCCTCGCGTGTCTCTCCAAGACCTCTTCAGCGCCGTTCGTGAAGCCGCCCTGCCAGGCAT
Source organism: Polyangia bacterium (assembly GCA_030430975.1). Classification (GTDB taxonomy): domain Bacteria; phylum Myxococcota_A; class Polyangia; order Polyangiales; family Polyangiaceae; genus JAUIKB01. The sequence continues at coordinate 2,640 of JAUIKB010000687.1, read as the reverse complement.
CTGGTCCAAGGGCGTCAAAGGCGCGCGCGAAGAGCGTGCGCTGGTCGAGTCGGATAAGACCGACGAGGTATGGCTGAAGGTCGATGAGCCTGGCCGCCCGGTCGCGGCCAGCGTCATCCTGTATCCGGACGAGGTCGAGTGGACCTGCGACTGTGAGGGACGCGTCGAACCGTGCCATCACGTCACCACGGCTGTCATCGCGATGCGGCGCGCCGAGCAAGAAGGAAAGCCGCTGACCACCACAACCGACGCCCAAGCCGTGCTCCACTACCAGATCGCACGGGGACGCCGAGACGTGAGCCTGGCGCGCGTCCTGAAGCTGCCGAGCGGCAAGCAGAAGCCGTTCACCGGATCACTGGTGAAGATGCTCGCACGGGGACAGAAGCCAGACGGGTTTGCGCCGAGCCAGGGCGACATCGCGGCCGACCGAGTGCTCTCGGCCATGCTGCGAGGTGACCTCGTAGCGTCGAAGCTCCACAAGATTCTGCCTCCGCTCGCCGATGGCGACGCGGTCGTCGAGTTCGAAGGCAAGGTCGTGTCGGTTGCAAAGCAACCGCTGCTGCCCAGCGTGCGCGTTTATGACGATGGCGATCTCGTGGTGTTGGCGGTCGAGGCCAAATCAGGGGTGGAGTTCGTTGCTCCGATGGTTGCATTCCACCGTGGCAAATTACGGGTACTTGGGGAAACGCGCCTAACCGGCAATCGTTGGGAGCGGCTTCCGTTGGTGCGACAGTTCCAACAGCATCAGCTCGGCGAATTGGTGGGTGAAATCCTTCCGGAGTTCGAGAAGCTGTTCAAGGTGCGCATCGACACCGATCGGCTCCCGGGGCGAGGGGAACGCGAACGGCCACGCATCGCGTTTGATCTCAAGCAGGAGGGCAGCCGGCTCGAGGTGTTGCCGACGCTAGTGTACGGCGATCCGGTCACGGCGCGTATCGACGCAGGCAAAATGGTGCTCATTCAGGGCGATGTGCCCGTGCGCGACGAGCGCGGCGAGCGCAAGCTGCTCGAAGCGTTGCGCGAAGACCTGCACCTGGTGCCGGGCCGGAGGATCGAACTCACCGGCAGCGAAGCCGTCAAACTCGCCAGCCGGATCCGCGCGTTCGCGAAGGCTCACGACGACAAGACCGGCGGGCGATTCTTTGGCGACGTCGATCTGGCGCCGCGACTCCAGGTCGTGGGCGATCGCATGGACATCGACTTCGTTTGCGAAGACGAGACCGGCGAACACGGCGGCGGGGAGCGCGGCGCAGAACCGGAGGCCGTCATTCGGGCGTGGCGACAAGGCCACGACCTGGTGCCACTGATGGGCGGTGGCTGGGCGCCGCTTCCGACCGAGTGGCTGCAGCGGTTTGGGCACCACGTAGCCGATCTGCTCGACGCCCGCGACGAGGACGGCGTCGTGCATGCGATCGCGTTGCCGACGCTTGGCGAGCTGTGTGTCGAGCTCGATGAGCCGCCGCCGCCAGGCTTGACGCGCCTGCGGCCGTTGCTTGAGGACTTTGACGGAATTCCCGAAGCCGAACTGCCGAGCGACCTGACCGCCACGCTCCGCGGCTATCAGGTGCAGGGCGTGAACTGGCTTCGGTTTCTACGCGAAGCTGGTCTGGGGGCGGTGCTCGCCGACGACATGGGCCTGGGCAAGACGCTGCAAACGCTGTGTGCGATCCCGACCAAGTCGCTGGTGGTGTGTCCTCGTAGCGTGATTCACAACTGGGCCGATGAGATCCAGAAGTTCCGCCCGGGCGTATCGGTCAATCTGTATCACGGTCCGAAACGCGAGCTGGATGACTCCGACATCACGCTCACGACCTATGCGTTGATGCGCATGGACATCGAGAAGCTGGAAGAGGTCGAGTGGCGCGCTGCCGTGCTCGATGAAGCGCAGGCGATCAAGAACCCCGACAGTCAGGTCGCGCGAGCTGCGTATCGCCTCAACGCGGAGTTCCGAGTCAGCCTCAGTGGTACCCCGGTGGAAAATCGTCTGGAAGAACTCTGGAGCCAGCTCCACTACACCAACCCGGGGTTGCTGGGTGGGCGACGCGACTTCCTGACGCGCTACGGTGACCTGTCGAGCGAGGTAAACGCCAAGCGGCTACCCCAGCGCATCAAGCCGTTCGTGCTGCGGCGCCTGAAAAAGGACGTGGTCCCTGACCTGCCGGACCGCACCGAGTCGACGATGTACGTCGAACTCGAGCAGAACGAACGCAACGTGTACGACGCGGTTCGAGCAGCCACGCAGAAGGACATCGTGCAGCAGCTCAAACAGGGCGGCAGCGTCCTGGCTGCACTCGAAGCACTGCTCCGGCTGCGTCAAGCGTCGTGCCATCCGTCGTTGGTCCCGAACCAGCACGCCGAGACGTCGTCCAAGATCGCCCGGCTGCTGTTGGCGTTAGAGGACGCCGCCGCCGACGGTCACAAGTCGTTGGTGTTTTCGCAGTGGACCGGGTTCTTGGATTTGGTGGAGCCGCACCTAGAAGAAGCGGGCGTGCCGTTTCTGAGACTGGACGGCTCGACCCGCGACCGCGGCAAGGTGGTCAACGCGTTCCAAAGCGACGACGGACCGCCCGTGCTTCTCATCAGTCTCAAGGCGGGCGGCACCGGGCTCAACCTGACGGCCGCCGATCACGTGTTCTTGCT